>NZ_APIO01000063.1:0-137061 GCF_000408945.1 Pseudomonas sp. G5(2012) | reverse complement strand
GAGCAGGACAATCTGCACAAGGTGTTCGATCTCTTCAGCCAGGCGGACAACCAGCATGCCAGCCATCAGCGCGAAGGCCTGGGCATTGGCCTGTCTTTGGTGCGGCAACTGGTGGAAGCCCACGGCGGTTCGGTGAATGTACATTCCGCAGGCCTGGGACGGGGATGCAGGTTTACCGT
This sequence comes from Pseudomonas sp. G5(2012), assembly GCF_000408945.1. Lineage (NCBI taxonomy): Bacteria > Pseudomonadati > Pseudomonadota > Gammaproteobacteria > Pseudomonadales > Pseudomonadaceae > Pseudomonas > Pseudomonas sp. G5(2012). Next base: position 136,882 of record NZ_APIO01000063.1, on the reverse strand, counting down.
CCTGTTGCCACTGTGCCAGGCGCCACAGCACGCCAACGAGCAACCGCATGGGCCGGGTGAGTCGGGGCGACTGATCGGCCAGAAAGTGCTGCTGGTGGAAGACTCCAAGGACGTCATGGAAGTCCTGCAGACGTTGCTGGAAATGGAGGATGCTCACGTCGATGCCTTCAGCGATCCGCACAAGGCCCTGAAAGCGGCCAGGGACAGCAGCTACGACGTGATCATCTCGGACATCGGCATGCCGCTCATGAATGGCCACGAACTGATGCATGCCATTCGCCAGATCGCCCATCTCAAGCACACACCGGCCATTGCCTTGACGGGCTATGCCACCAGCAGCGACGAGAAAAAAGCCAGGCAATCGGGTTTCAATTACCACGTGAGCAAGCCAGTGTCCCACGATGACTTCCTCGACATCATTGGCGAGGCCTGTCATTCACGGCGCTTTTGAAACGCCCAAAAAAGCAATCGGCCCGGTACGTCAAAGGCACCCGGGCTAAGGCGATGAACCTGAGAGCACCGAAGGTATCCGGTGCCCAGCGTCATCGTTGACGACCATCGCGCGCAAGCTTCGCGCCTACAAGGCCGGCTATCAAGCGGCCTCGCAATCCTCAATACCTTCTCGAGCGGAGCCCGTCAGGCGCTCCGCGGTCTTCTGACGAACAAAAATCAACCATGTGTCGACAATATAGTTGCATTAAGCGAATTATCCTTTTAGATTTCGCATCTAAATAGCAATGTGTCGACAATCAATGATTTTATAGTTTTGCAGGAGCAGGTTCTTTTCGGTGCAGCCACGGGTGGTCACCCTCGGTGAAAACCGAATCCCTGCTTTTGCTTTTTTCCCGGGAATGGACTGTCCCACTACCCCACCTCGCGTGCCATTACCCCCGCAGGAGATTGCCGTGCTCCAAGCCTATGACCGTCACGTACAAGAGCGCGCCGAGGAAGGCTTGCCGCCCCTCGCGCTGAACGCCGAACAAACCGCAGGCCTGGTCGAGCTGCTGAAAAATCCCCCGGTGGGTAAAGAGACAGTCCTCGTCGACCTGATCACCCATCGCGTGCCGCCAGGCGTGGATGAAGCGGCCTATGTCAAGGCAGGCTTCCTGTCCGCCATCGCCAAGGCCGAAGCCAGATCCCCCCTGATCGACAAGCAGCGCGCTGTAGAACTGCTGGGCACCATGCAAGGTGGCTACAACATCGCCACCTTGGTCGAACTGCTGGACGATGCAGAATTGGCCGCCGTTGCCGCCGGACAACTGAAGCACACCCTGCTGATGTTCGACGCCTTCCATGACGTCGCTGCAAAAGCCAAGGCTGGCAACCCGCATGCCCAAGCCGTAGTGCAATCCTGGGCTGACGGCGAGTGGTTCACCGCCCGCCCGGCCATCGAAGAAAAGTACAGCTTGAGTGTGTTCAAGGTGCCAGGCGAAACCAACACCGACGACCTGTCCCCTGCCCCGGACGCCTGGTCGCGCCCGGACATCCCGTTGCACGCCCGGGCCATGCTGAAAATGGCCCGTGACGGCATCGTGCCGCAAGAGCCTGGCGCCATTGGCCCGCTCAAGCAGATCGACGCCGTCAAGGCCCAGGGTTTCCCGGTGGCCTACGTCGGTGACGTGGTGGGTACCGGCTCCTCGCGAAAATCGGCGACCAACTCCGTGCTGTGGTTCTTCGGCGACGACATCCCGTACGTACCGAACAAACGCGCCGGTGGTTTCTGCTTCGGTAACAAGATTGCCCCGATCTTCTACAACACCATGGAAGACGCCGGCGCACTGCCGATCGAGTTCGATGTTTCGAAACTGCACATGGGCGACGTGATCGACGTCTACCCGCACGCCGGCAAAGTCTGCAAGCACGGCACCCAAGACGTTATCACCACCTTCGAATTGAAGACCCCGGTGCTGTTGGACGAAGTACGCGCTGGCGGCCGTATCCCTCTGATCATCGGACGTGGCCTGACCGAGAAAGCCCGCGCCGAGCTGGGCCTGCCTCCTTCGGACCTGTTTAAAACGCCTGAAGCACCGGTTCAAAGCACCAAGGGTTTCACCTTGGCGCAGAAAATGGTCGGCAAGGCGTGTGGCGTGACCGGCATCCGCCCGGGCACCTACTGCGAACCGAAAATGACCACCGTCGGCTCCCAGGACACCACAGGCCCCATGACCCGTGACGAGCTCAAAGACCTGGCGTGCCTGGGCTTCTCGGCTGAGCTGGTGATGCAGTCGTTCTGCCACACCGCGGCGTACCCCAAGCCTGTTGATGTGAAAACCCATCACACCCTGCCGGACTTCATGCGCACCCGCGGCGGCGTTTCGTTGAAAGTTGGCGACGGCATCATCCACAGCTGGCTCAACCGCATGCTGCTACCGGATACCGTCGGCACCGGTGGCGACTCCCACACCCGTTTTCCGATCGGCATCTCGTTCCCGGCCGGTTCCGGGCTGGTAGCATTCGCCGCGGCCACCGGCGTCATGCCGCTGGACATGCCGGAGTCGGTGCTGGTGCGCTTCAAGGGTAAGCTGCAACCAGGTATCACCCTGCGTGACCTGGTGCATGCCATCCCCTATTACGCCATCCAGCAAGGTCTGCTGACTGTCGAGAAGAAAGGCAAGATCAACGCCTTCTCCGGACGCATCCTGGAAATCGAAGGCCTGGACGAACTGACCGTCGAACAAGCCTTCGAACTGTCCGATGCCTCGGCTGAACGCTCCGCCGCAGGCTGCACCATCAAGCTGCCTGAAAAGGCCATTGCCGAGTACCTGCGCTCGAACATCACCTTGCTGCGCTGGATGATCAGCACAGGCTACGGCGATGCACGCACCCTGGAGCGTCGTGCACAAGCAATGGAAGCCTGGCTGGCCAACCCTGAGCTGCTGGAAGCGGACGAGGACGCCGAATACGCCGAGATCATCGAGATCGACCTGGCCGACATCAAGGAGCCGGTACTCTGCGCACCGAACGACCCGGACGACGCGCGCCTGCTGTCGACCGTACAGGGCCAGGTCATTGACGAAGTGTTCATCGGCTCCTGCATGACCAACATCGGTCACTTCCGCGCTGCCGGCAAGCTGCTGGAAAAGGTCAAGGGCAGCCTCCCTACCCGTCTATGGCTGGCCCCGCCAACCAAGATGGACGCTCACCAACTGACCGAGGAAGGCTACTACGGCATTTACGACAAGGCCGGTGCGCGCATGGAAATGCCAGGCTGCTCGCTGTGCATGGGTAACCAGGCGCGAGTGCAGACCGGCTCGACCGTGGTCTCGACGTCGACCCGCAACTTTCCGAACCGACTGGGCGACGCCACGAACGTCTACCTGGCCTCGGCCGAGCTGGCCGCCGTGGCCTCGATCCTGGGCAGGCTGCCAACCTTCGAAGAGTACATGGAGTACGCGAACAACATCGACAGCATGGCGGCCGACGTTTACCGCTACCTCAGCTTCGATCAAATCGCCGAGTACCGTGAAGCGGCAGTGAACAGTCATATCCCGGTCGTCCAAGCGTAGCGCGTAATAGGCTTGGTCTTCAAAGCGCCGACAACCCTGTCGGCGCTTTGCTGATGAGCGCACCTTTTGGGACACTCATTTGTGGCCGCTTTGATGGGTTGCGGAACACATGCCAAAAATTGCGGAAACTTTCACTTTCCTGAGGGTAATAAAAAACCCCGTAGATCATTGATCTACGGGGCTATTTATAGTGGAGGCCGAGGTCGGAATCGAACCGGCGTAGGCGGATTTGCAATCCGCCAGTGAAACGCATAGTGGCTGCGGCCTGTAGCCTTTTTTAGTTCCGAAATCAACGAGAAACAGATGCTCTACAGACCGCGTAGAATGGGGGCTCGCCCTTGAGTTTAGGAACTGATTTTACCCCCCGCCCCTGGTGTTCTGCCGACCTCCGCCCACCATAGTTCCCCTGCTACGCTGAAGACTCCAATGAGGATTCGCGATGCCCAATTCAGACCTGCTCCCTTCCCTACTTTCAAAACTCAACGAAAACCAGCTCGCCCTCGAGGCTGCCATCATGGAGCTCACGCTTTGGGTTGAGCAGAGCGGCGCTGCCGATGTCGCCGACAATGTGCGCGGCGCCCTGGTCGCAATCGATCGCAATGAGGAGTTCATCAAGATGACGCTTGCGTTGATGATGACACCCGAGTGACGGCAATCAATCGCCATGCTAGCCCCTAGCACCCCACGCTGCAGGGGCGCTAAAAAGCTTTACAGATCAGCCCTTTGGAACGGCGCCCACTGCAATCGATGCCGTACCGTGCTTAACCGTGATTACGTTTCCCTGCAAAAGTCCCTACAGGCTTTCCACAAGAAAGCCCCCGCACTCCGGCGTTCTGCCGATCGAACACATCCATGCCGAACCTGATCGCGACTACTACGCTTCCCTCATCTATAGAGGAATCGCAATGCCGAACCCAGACCCGCTCCCTTCCCTGCTCTTCAAGATCAATGAAAACCAGCTCGCCTTGGAGGCCGACATCCTGGAGCTTTCGTACTGGGCTGAATAACGCGGAGCGACCGAGGTAGGTTGACTGCTAATGCCGGAATCGTCACAGACAACTCAGTCACTACACGACCACGCACGGGACCATTTTCAAAGCATGACATCGCAAAGCTACTGATTTGTCTTGCAAATCATCAAAGCCGAGTTTATATAGAGCGGCTGTGTGTGTGGATGCGCCTAGCAAATTCTACCTATAGGGTCTAGATTTGATAGAAGCTAAACAGCTGAGTCAGATGCAGATACAGCTAACCCCATAATATATTCAGGAACTTGTTTGATGATCGACTTGCAAAAAGCTTATATTTCTCAAGCTATTTACGTAGCGAGCAATGAGCTTGATAAGCGAATCAGGTATAAGCAAGAACAAGCGGAAGAGGCGTTTGGTTCTTTTATATCAGCTCAATCTCAACAAACAAATTTGCCCGACGATTTCGACCCCTCACAAGCTCGGATTATTTTTCAGTCCGGGCCAAAACAGATGGTTATCAGCCAGTTAGCATCGCAGTTATCCTTGGGTTTTGAATCCTCTGAAAAAGGCGTTGATTCACAGTTAGAAACTGTACTAAAAAACGTCAAGGAAGCCCAAAGGAAAATTGAGCAATTTAAAGGAAAGGAAAAATTAAGGGAGAATGCATTAATTATTACCCTTAGCTTTCCCTCTACTGCAAACAGAGCCGCTCTTAGCGACTTCCTCTTTAGTCGCTTCCTCAAAATGCCGAGGCTTGGCGAAGTTGCTAGCAGTTCTGTGAAAGCAGGATATTTACTGAACGATGGACATTTCATTAACATTGAAGCTGATGTTTATGAAAAGCGTGGCGGCCCTATTCAAGTTGCAGCTGGAGCTCAAATAGACTTAATGAGCCTCCCTATTATTGAAATTGGAATCAGTGTAAAAATTGATATAAACTCTAGACCAAGAGCCGATACGCCAGGCTACGTAAGTACTGGCCCCGACGAAATAATTGAGCTAATGAAGCATTATTTCCCCGGCGAAATATACAAACTACTTGAGCTGGCGTGAGGCTGTCATGACAGAATTTTTTAAAACAGTAACAACAACCGAACTAACAACACAGCCGAATATTACTGGGTTCGATATTGCAGCACAGCCGAATGTTACTGGGTTCGATTTTGTGGCGCGAGTTTCTCGCTCCACATCTTCGAGCATCACACAAATATCTACTATGGAGACACAGACGTTTATCTCTCGCATCCTCCAGCTACAGTCCGGATGGAAGCAAGACGTTGGACTTCTTAATGACGTTATTAATTGGCAACACAAAATAAATGATTTCAACTCAAGCTACGCAGCTTATCTGCTTGAGCAAATCGATGAAGATGAGTTTGATAAAGTCGCAGAAGCGATGGCTTATGAAGAGCTAGACACTTCGCCAATAGATATAGTACCCATCATCGGCCGCCTGCTAGAGCTAACAACTCTAGATTATACCCCATCAGATTTGGCGAACATGCTTCACTGCTCACAGGAGACAGTACAAGAAGCATTGGCACTCCTACCGCACCATCTAATTGATGCCCATCCTTCACTTATTGAGATTTCGGAATGAGGACATCAGCAGTTGGTGATTCAGTCGAAGGAAATGCCTTGAAGCTTCAATGTAGGAAGCTTTCTCTACAAGGCCCCATCAAAAGCAAGCATACAAAGGGCTTGGTGTTCACTTTTAAGCTTAACATCCATGGGTTTGCTACTATCACCAAAACACTTGCCGAAGCCGCAACCAAGATTTCTGATAAGTCGCTCATGAATGAGGGGGACGAAATCCATGGAGAGACAATTAATGGCTTTTCCTCAAAAGCACCTGGAAAAGAAACAGTAGATCACGCCACCAGCACTCATAAAGCGACTTTCGTTTCCACCCGAGGCCAGTCGTTTGCAACGGTAGAAATCGGGATTCGAGATCAACTCCAAGCTATTCAAAAGCGTATAGAACACAAAAAATAAGTAGGCAAAAAAATTTCCCACCCATACAAAACCCCGCAAGCTAATTATAAAGCTTGCGGTACTGGGGATCAGTGTTGCAATTCCCGCGCGTATGCCTGGCGTGCGACTAGCGCTATCAATCCTTGATTGCCTTCGTCAGTAATGGCGACAAGTCGTTGAGCATGAAATTGGGCAAGTCTGGTGCACGTTGCTTCACTCGACCGCACCGTCATCGGCAATACTGCAGCAGTACCTCCCTACCCGGAATCTCCCATCCCTTCAGTGCTACGCTCACCTCTTCACGGAGGATGCTCAATGCCAGACTCAGATCTGCTCCCTTCCCTGCTCTTCAAGATCAACGAAAACCAGCTCGCCCTGGAAGCCGCCATCCTGGAGCTTTCCAACTGGATCGAGCAGCGCGGCGCCGCTGACGTAGCCGATAACGTCCGCGGCGCCTTGGATACCATCGATAAAAATGAAGAGTTCATCAAGCTGACGCTCGCGGTGCTGATGACACCTGAGTGATCCCCTTTGCATTCCGTCGCCGCTATTCGCCATCGCACCCAGCCTAGCTTACTGTATATACAAACAGTATCCATAAGGCATGATCGTGGACCCGTACGAAATTGAGGACACCAACGACTGGCTCGGCAGCCCGACCAGTTTGGAAACCGTCAAGCATTACGCGAGCATGCTTGAGGAAGACGTCCAGGATCTAAAGCGTCAGCTGCAGGCGGCAAAGGAAAATATTTCCACCTTGGTGGAAATGAACGACCGGCTATCGATCGAACTCCAAAAGAAGCTGGCATGGGTGGCGAACCTGGAGGCGGAAAGCACCGACCAGCTTTTCAAGATCCGAAGCCTGACACTGATCCTGGATCAAAAAGAGAGGATCATTCGCGAGTTGCAAGCGGGCAGTTAGAGAGGTTGAACTGGACCATCTACAGGGGCAGTGCCCGGCTGTTGGCGCATCCGCTCCGGTCGCTATCTTCACTTAGGTGTTGAGACTTCTTTGGCATAAGCCTGGCAGCCGGCCAATGCGATCAATCCTTGGTCCCCGGCATCGGTGATGCCGATAATTCGTTGAGCATGCGCTGGGTCAAGTTGGCCTCTTGTGGGGCCATGAACCACGCCGCCGGCGCTGGCAGTGGCTGACAGCCCAGCACCGCCGAGAGGGCCGGTGGTGAGTAGGACTGACAACCGCACATCAGCAGTGGCAAGACGATCAGACAGAAGTTGCTGAGTTTTCTTTGCATCAGACAGTTCCTTGTAGTGGGTTGCATCGTTGGCCTGCAGGAGGCGCTCCAGGGCGGCGCGCTTGTCCTGCTCGATCGCCAGCTTGGCGAGGGCATCCTCGGCGCGCTTGAGCGCCACCTGGTCGACCTTGCCGGCCTGCTCGGCCAGTTCCTTACCGTACCGCCAGTCTTGCGCCACCCAGGCGCCGCCAGCGGCTGCGCCGGCGATCGCCAGCAGCACCAGGGCCACCGCCCAGCGGCGCAGCGCCGGCGGTACCAGGTCGATCAGGCGCATAGCACCGCCTTGGCCGTGGCCAACAGCTCGCGACGCTCTGCCCGGCCATTGCCGCCGCCGTTGATCACACTGCTGATGCCATCGAACAGCCCGAGGTCGGCCTTGTCGTTCAAGCCGCGATCCCACCAGAACCAGGCCGCCGACAGCGCGGCATATTCCGGCTGCTCCAGCAGCTCGGGTTGCTCGACCAAGGGCAAGCCCAGGGCCTTGCCGCACAAGCGGTAGTTGTCGCGAAAAGTGATTCCGATCAAACCGCGCGCGCGGTATTTGTAGCCGTCGCCGGACGCCTCGGGACCGTTACCGTAACGGCCGCCATAGACGCGGTTGGCCAGCTTTTCCGAGTTGCGCAAATAGCCCTTGGCAAACTCGACCTCGGCCGGATCGACGCGGCCGTTATGGTTCAGATCAAAGCCGTACTTGAACATCTGCGCGACCCGCTCGGCGTCCTTGTAGTACAGGCTTTCGCTCAGCGATCGGAGCTGCCCCGACTCGTGCCCGACCTGCGCCAGAAAAGCCGCTTGGCGCCCCGGGGTGCTGATGTCGTAGCGCGCCATGGCGCGGTTGAGCGCCGGCACAAAAATGCCCGCGACGGGGCGGGCATTGGGGAGAATGCGCAGCAACTGCGCCTCGGTGATTGGCATGAGTGAAACTCCAGACAAAAAAAGGCCGCTCGATGGCGACCTGGGGATGGGGTTACAGCTGCTCGACCCTGAGCGGCTTGTCTTCTTTTTTCTTCTTGCCGGCGGCCTTCGCCTTTCCCTTCTTGCCGCCGTTGCATTCCACCGTGGTACTCCACCCGGCCGGGGTGAATACCTGCTCCACACCGTCCACCAGGTACTCTCCATCGAGCCCGGGCTTAAAGCCCTGGGCGCTGATCGAGCATTCGGCGAACAGATCGGTACGGCCAGGCATTTCCAGACGCACCGCTGCCGTGCTGCGATTGAACGCCGCCAACCGGGCCTTGGCCGCCTGCTGGGCAGCGGTTTTGTTGGGGTAGATATGGCGGTCGGTGTGGACCGGGGGCAAGCCGTCGGGCGAATCAGCGTTGGCCACCTCGACCACCTGCAGCTCGCCGGTTTGCTTGTTCTGATGCTGGGTTTTCACCGCCCTTTGCGTGCTGCGATCGCTCAGCCGGAACTCATAGCGGCCGACGTCCGTTTTGCTGATGGTGACCAACCCCAGGGTTTTGCCGGTCACGCTCTGCCCAGCCTGCCGAGGCGTGACCAACAACTTGCCCTCGGCCACCTTCGCGGTGCTGTCGTACTGCCTGGCGAGGCGCGTGACAAAGTTAAAATCCGACTCGTTGCGCTGATCGATCCGCTCGACCTTGGAGGTGACCGGGCACACCACCTCCCAGCCATTGCGCTTGGCGATATCGCCGACGATTTGCGACAGCGGCACATTTTCCCAACTGCCGCTGCGAATGGTCTTGCCGCTGCCGCGCATGTCGCTGGCCTTGCCGCGAATCACCAACGTGTCAGGCGGCCCGGTCAATTGCACCTCATCGACCGTATAAGCCCCCATGCGCGTGAGCGCTTGCCCTTCATACCCCAGAAATACCTCGACCCGCCCGCCGCGCGCGGGCAGCGCAACGGCTTGGTCGCGGTCGTCAATGCGCAATTCGAACTCGTCCGACTCCATGCCGGGCTTGTCCGATATTCGCAACGCCAACAGGCGGTCATTGATCAGCGCGGTAATGTCCGTGCCGTCCGCCACGATTCGAAAAGTAGGGTTCATGCCTTGCTCCAGAAACGAGAAACCCCGCACTTGGCGGGGCTTCGTTACGCGTAACGCGATTAGCCGAACAACTGCAGCAGCTCGACCGCCGGCGCCGACAGCTCCGGCAAGCGGATCAGCAGGCCGGCGCGGTAGGGCTGCGCCTCCCGGGCCAGATCCGGGTTGGCCTCAAGCACGGCCTCGACGGTGCCGTTGAGGTGCCCGTAATGGTGCTGACAGATCACGTCCAGCAGATCCCCGTCAGACGTTCTGCAGGTCGTTGCCATAGCTCACAAACTCCAGTGAAAAGCCTTGTTTGCGCGGAATGCCGCCAGCCAGCAAATGGCTCTGCTCTTCCTCGATATTGACCAGGCACCAGTTGCCCAGGACCTCGCCGTAACCCGTGACCAAATTCAGCGGCTGCAGGTTGTGGCCGATGCTGCGCAGCGTGATTAACTGCTTGATCCCGCCCTTGTGCCCGGGAAAGATCGCCCCCTTGAGGGTGATCTTTTCTTCCCCCAGGCCAACGGCTTGTTGCGCCACGCTACGGCGCAGCCGCTCCTGGCCAGCCCAACGAAACGACGTTTGCCGGCGCAGCTCGTCAAAGGCTGCCGTATCAAGGTTGAAGTAATACGGCTGGTCATTGGGGTGGTGCGGCTGGATGATCAGCAGATGCGGATAAGGCGCGACCGCCTCAACCGCCGGCGTTGCCGAGCCCGCCCGGTTATCCGTGGGCAGGATGTTGGACAGCGAAGGGCTGACCATTCCCGCCACCCGGCTGGCTTCCGAGGTGACCTTGCTCGCCAACTGCTTGAAAGTCCCCAGCCGTTCCTGCACCTGACCGGCGGCCGCCACGCCCCGGCCATAGGTCGACGCCACTTGCCCCACGCGGGACTGCGCGACGTTGATACTGCGCACCACCCGCCCCAGCTTGGCGCCGACCTCCGGCGGCACAAAGGGGATGTTTTCCAGCTCCGAAGCGGCGCCCGTGATGCTGCCAATCGCGCCGTTAAGCGGCCCTAGCATGCCGTCAAGATCCTTACGCCCTGCCTCCCCGGCCGCCACCAACCCCGTGAGGGTCGATTGCAGCTGCTCCATATAGGCCATCGGAACCCCCTTAGACGTGTGGTTGATCGAACAGTTGAGTGGAGGACATGCGCGCCGCGACATCGCGCTGGAATGTGTCCCACAGCCGCCGCAGCGGCGGCTCCAGTTCGCGCACCAACTGCTCAGGGTCCTTCACATCGCCATGCACAGTGATCGGAATATTCGGCGCGAAGGTAAAGGCCTGCTCCACCTTCGGCGCCGGCACCTTCACCGGCTCGGCCTTGGCCGGTTTGGCCACCTCAGGAAATAGCGGTGCCGGCGGCACGGCCTTGGCCATGTCACGCACCACATCACCCAGCGAGCCCGGGGCCGGGCTGGCCAATGGCACCCGGACTTCTGGACCGTGTGCCCCCCGATCGGCAGCGGGCGAACGCTCCCGATTGGCGATCGCTACAGGCACCACCAACTGCGCCTTGGCCACCGACTCACGCGGCGCCGGCAGGACGGTCGACTTGAACACTGCCCCTGCAGGCGCCGGCGTGCCGGTCTTGCCCAGGTCACGCACGGCATCACCCAGGGCCGGCGGCGCTGCCGGTACCGGATTGGCCACCGGCAACAGTGCCCGGTTGTCGATCGCTGCAGGCACCACCAATGGCGCCTTGGCCGCCAGCTCGCGCGGTACCGGCAGGACGGTCGACTTGACCAATTCACCTGCAGGCGCCGGCGTGCTGGTCTTGGCCAGGTCGCGCACGGCATCGCCCAGGGCCGGCGGCGCTGCCGACACCGAATCGGCCACCGGCAACAGTGCCCGGTTGTCGATCGCTGCAGGAATCGCCAACGGCGCCTTGGCCGCCTCAGGCGCAGACGGTGCGGCCGGGACACGCAAGGCGTCGCCGATCGCCGGCGCTGCATCTTGAGCAGGGGCCAACGTTACGCGTAACGCCTCGGCAGGTGCCGGCGGCGCTTCCGCGTCGGTCTTGGCCTCCCCTTCGGGCTGATCCTCCGCGAACAGCCGCTTACCCAGCCAGCCGCCGAGCGATTCACCGCCCAGCCCGCCCAGGACGGCCCCCACGGCACCACCGACCGCCGTACCGATCACCGGCACGACCGAACCAATGGCGGCCCCGGCGGCAGCGCCGGCGAGCGTACCCGCCAAACTACCGCCGGCTGCACCGTAACCCTCGGCCTTTTCGTCTTGGGTTTTCGCGTTCACCGCCACATCAAGCGCGGTTGCGCCGGCATCCATGAAACTGCCACCAGGCAAACGCTTGGCGAGTCCTGTCACGCCGCGCAGCGAGCGCGCCACCTTGCCCAAGTCGTTGGTGCCGACGAACGACGCCGCCGCAGCCAACAGCCGGGGCTTGGCTGCAGGCGCCTTGGGTGCCTCGACCGGCGTTGGCCGAACCGTGGCGCCTATGGCACCCACGCGCCGACGCGCACGCTGGCGACTTCTCCGGCTGCCCTTGGCAGGCTCTGCATGGGCGCTATTAGCAACGCTTGAGCCGATCCCACCGAAGGCATCGGCATTGACCACAAAAACGCGCTGCAGGTCTTTGCCGCCGGCCTCTGCCTCATTGGCCGGCGCTGGACCGGCCGAGGCGCCAAACACCTTGCCCAACACACCAATGCCGGTATCGACCACCTTGTTGCCGGTCTTGGGCAGATCGATCGGGGCACCATCGCCCCGATCAGCGCGGCCGCCGAACCGCTCCAGGCCACGACCGCGCGCGATGTTGACCACCCCACGGCCGATTTTTAACCCGCTGGAAACCGTCAGGAAGGCGCCCACCGCCGCCACGATGCCGGCCATGCCGAGCACCACCGGCTGCGCGTTGTCCGATAGCGAGGTCAGACCACGGGCTACCCAGGTCAGGCCCTGGGCCGCTGCATCCGTTGCCGGGCGGATGGCATCGCCGATGCTACGCATCGAGTCGTCCACCGCCTGGCCCAGCTCCGACCAGTGCTGCGCCGACGTCTCGCGCCGCTCGGCCAGGTTCTTGTCGAGAATCCCGGTCGCCTTCTGCGAGTCGGCTTTCAGCTCGTTGTACAGCCCCCGATTCTGCGCGTAGGCCGTGAGCGCGGCCTTGACTTGCATGTCAGCGAAGATATCGCCGGTGCGCAGGGTCTTTTCCAGGGCATCGAGCGCGGCCCGGGCTTTCTCCGGGTCAACTTCCTTGTCGATGCCGGCCTGGGCATCCTTCATTTTTTTGGCTTTGGCCGGGTCGGTCGCTACGACGTATTTCAACGCCAGGGCCATGGACGACTCCAGCGCGCTCATGCCCTTCTGAATGCCGGTATTAAGCGAGCCTTGATAGTCAATCCCGGCGTCTTTGTAGGCCTTGACCACGTCGCCGGAACCGATTTTCTCCATCCAGTTCTTGAGGTTGTTGGCCGCCTCGTCCGAACTGCCGGCCGTCCTCATCTGCACCTGCAGCATCGCACCCAGGGACGTGACCGCATCCATGCCGGTGCTGCCGTTTTTCTCCATCGACGCGAGCAGTTGCGGGAACCACTTGGCCATGTCACTGGCCTCAAAGCTGCCCGCCTGGCCTTGAAAGGCGATCGCCTCCAGGGCCTGCTGCATGACACGCGGGTCGTTGATCTTGGCGTTTTGCTGCAGCGCCATGATCATGCTGGCTGTGTCGACGCCCGACGCCCCTTGGCCAATGGCGAACTTGGCCGCCGTCGGCGCGTAGGACATGGCCTTGTCCAGCTCCATGCCGGCGCCGACCAACTGATTGACCAGATCCGCCACGTCATTGCGCGACATGCCCGTGTCTTTCGACGTGTCGATCACCGTCCGGATTAGCTGGGCTTCCTCCGGCTTGTTGGCAATGTCCGCCTTGATCGCGATGTCACGAATGATCGCCTGATAGGTCGCGCTGATCTTGGTGGGAACCGCCGTCAGGCCGGCACCGACGACAGCGGCGCCGATGTTCGACTTGAGCGAAGACTTGCCGGCCTGCAGTTGCTGGTGACCCTTCAACTGCAGATCGGCGGCCCTGGCCTCGCGACCTAAACGCTGATACTCGCGACCCAGGCGGCCAACCTCGACCCCTTGCTTGCGCAGTGCGTCAAGGTTGGTATTGAGCTTGCCCAGCAGACCGCCAGCCGAGGCGGCCCCGCTGTCGTGCGCACGCTTCCATTCCTCGCGCAGCTTGATGGTTTCGCCAATGGTGCTTTTCAGCACCTTGGCCTTGTTGCCTTTGGTCTCCAGCTTCTGAATGCCGCTTTCAACCGTCTTAAACGCGGTGCCGACCGATGAAGCGACGGCACCGCCAATGACCAGCATCAAAGGCTTAAGAGCCATTGCTTACCCCCTTGCCGGCTCAATCCGTGAGCCACCAGACCATATCTGCATAGGACATGGTCAAGATTTCAGCGGCCGAGAAATTGAGCTCGGCCGCCAGCCGCTTGGCCGCACGTTTTTGCGTGTCCGGATTAAAGCTCGTCGCCATACACCAGGCGAAAATAGCCGTCCTGCAGGCGGGTGTAGTCCTTGTAAGCCAGACCGTCCAGATCCTTCACGCCGACCTCGGCCAGCGAGGCGAACAGGTTCATTTCGCGTTCTTCCTCGTCGCCATTGGCGACCTTCGAAGCGTTGCGGACGTCGCGCACGGTCGGCGCGCGCAGGGTGATTTGATCCTGGGTGATGCCGTTCAGCTCGGCCGGCTTGGTCAGGGTGACAGTCACGCGATCCGCTTCCAGCTTGATGTACTTCGGCAGTGGCTTCGGTTGTGGCTTGCTCATGACAGGGTGTCCTTGATTCAAAAGGGTATGCGAAAAGATTGGGGGGTTACAGGCCGAGGTCGCGGCGCTGGCTGGCCAACTGGTCGACGCCGTTAATCACGCGCTTCATGCCCGCCGGGTCGATCTCGTAGATCAGTTCGCCGCCGACTTCGAGCTTGTAATAAGTCACGGCAATGGCGTGCTTGATCTCGGCCTTATCGCCGGCCTTCCAGTCGCCCATGTCGACCTCTTTCAGCATGCCGCGCTGGGTGACCACGACCGCCTTGGTCTCACCCTTCTGGCCCTTGAAAGAGCCCCGGAACGTGCCGTTGAAGGCGTTACCGTCGGCCAGGCCGAAGAACTTCAACGACTCTTTGCGCACGCCGGTGGTGGTGAAATTGGACTCCATTTTTTCCATGCCCATGTCCAGATCGATCGGCATGTCCATGCCGCCGGCGCGGTGCTCTTCGGTCTTGAGCGTGAGCTTGGGCAGGGTCAGGCTCGGCACGTCGCCTTGAAAGCTCATGCCGTCGACGAACAAGTTAAGGTTTGCCAGTGTTTCGGGAATCATTGCCATGGGTTAAGCGCTCCTTATGCGACTTGATCGAGGACTTCGGTCAGCCATTGGTTGGTGACTTCGATACGGAAATTCGGGTTTTCAGCCGGCGGAACGTCGGTAAAGCGAATGTTCCAATAGACCTTGCCCTGCTCCAGCTGGCTGGCCGTGTTGAGCGCGGGGTCGGCATAGACCTCAAAGTTGATGATTGCGCCCTGGGCTTTCAGGTCGCGCATAAAGGCCTGCAGGCCCTCGGTGACGTCGCGGATGTAGGTCGAAGTAATCGCGCGGTCGACTGCCCACTTGTGCCCATACAGGATGGCGTCCATGACGATATCCATGGTGCGCACGCGGGTTACAAACTTCCATTTCTCATCGCTGGACAGGGTGCGGTTGCCCCACAGACGGAAACCGTCATCGCGGATGATGGTCGCGATCTTGGCGTTGTTCAGCAGGTTGGCCCGGCAGGTTTCGTCGCCGTCCAGATACTCGATAGCGCGCGTGGTGCCGGTGATACCGACAAACTCCTTGTTCGACGGCGAGGCCCAAAAGCCGTATTCGGTATCGGTGTAGGCGAACAGACCCGCCGCCCAGGCCGACGCCGGCGCGTCCACGGTCTTGCTGGTCAGGGTGTCCCATACCTGCACACCCGGGTCGACCATAAACAGGCGCTTGGAGCCAAAGAGGCCGGCGTAGGTGGTGGCCGCTTCGTCGGTCGTGCCCGGCCCGTCAATAATGCCGATCGCGCGCAGCTTGCCGGCCAGCGCGTCGATGGCGGTGGCGACCGCCTGGGTGGCACTGTGCTTAGGCGCGATGATCAGCCGCGGCTGAGCGTTGAACCGGCTCTTGCCATCGAGCAACGCCTGCAGGCCGGTACGCTTGCCGCCGACCTGGACGCCGCCAATGATCGAGGACGTCTGTGCGGCCGCGTCGACGGCCTTGGCCACACCCGACGCGACGATCACCGCCCGGGCGCGGGTGTAGATCGCCTGACACGACTTGGTAATAGCCGAGTCAGGACCGAAGGCGGCAATCGCCTCGCGCTCGTTGGTGATCAGCACCAAGTCGCCGGCCTTGGCCGTGGCGTTCGCGCCCTCGGTGAAGGTGTCGACCAAGCCAATGATCGAAGAAGAAGGCAGCGCGATGTTGCGCGCGCCGGTGTCGACGTTCGTTACGGTAACGCCGTGAAAGAAACCAGATGCGGCCATTTGAAACTCCAGAAAGCACAAGGCCGCGACAGGCGCGGCCAAATGAAAACGAAAACGCCCCGACTAAGTGGGGCGACTGGTGGGGTGGTGCGGGTCCGGTCAGAGCAACAGCGGCACCAGGCAGGCCAGCGCCAGGCAGGACACCACCGGGAACAGCAGATCAAGCCGGCCGTCTCGCGACCACATTCGAATGTCCAGGGCGCTGTACCAAGGCAGCTCGCTTAGCGTCACGCCTTGCGCCTTGGCGATGGTGCGCTGGGCCTGGGTGAACTCACGACCGGCAAAAAAGGCGATGCCGGCAGCAGCGCCGACCCATTGCCCACTGGGCACGCCCAGCAGGAAAAAGGCCAGCCACAGCACGGCCATGATCAGCACGGCGCACAGCGCGTGCTCGATGTTGGTTCGATTCAAAGCATTGTCTCCAGGCAAAAAAAAGCCGCTTAGCGGCCTCGGGGTGCGGGTGAAGGGATTGATTAGGCGGCGTTGCCGACGCCCTCGATACTGGCGCGAATGGCCGCCATCGCTTCGTCAGCCAGCGCCTCGGCGGCGTCGTGGCTCACTGCCTTGAGCACCCGCTGCTTGCCCTTGAGGCGGGCCGCGCGAATCGCATACAGCGCCGCTTGCCAGGCATCGGCCTCGGCGATGATGCTATCGGCCGCCGCTTGCGGCTCCAGCTCGGCCGCATCGGCCCAAGCCTGCACCGATGGCGGCATGTCGCCGACGTAGCCTGCAGCGGCGAAGGCCCTGGCCTCGGCAGCCGCGCGCTCGTACTCCAGGGCGCGCAATGAGCCGCCAATGACAGCGACGCGCGCAGCGTCTGCCGCCTCGTCGATTTGCTTCGCCGCGACGCTCAGTGCCGCCGCCAATGGCAGCGCAGAGAACACAAAGCCAATCAAGGATTGGCCGTTGTAAATCACGTTCAGGTTTTGCTTTTGCATGGTTTGGTCTCCGAGCGATCGCGAGTTACAGCGACGGCAAGCTGGTCAGGACGTTGTTGAGGGTCTTGGGATCGGTGCCAGCAACCGTAACGCTGCTGATGTACTTGCCACCCATGTCGCCCGGGAAGGTGACCGCAGAACAGCCCAGCACCACAGCAGAGGCGGCCGTACCCACCAGCGCGCCGTAAAAGTCGGCAGCCTTGGTCACTACCAACGCTTCCAGCATCACGCCGATTACCGGGGGCAGCGATGAACCGGAGTTGGTTTTGATAAACGAGTTCAGGCGGGTCGTGACCGGCGCCGGGACCACACCCGCTACCGAAGGCAGCTCGATGTTGCAGCTGCGGATTTCGATGTTGCTGCCCGCGCCATACAGCAGGAATCCGCCCAGCGCGGTAATCGTGTTGTCGTTGGTCGAGTAGTATTTGGGCTTCAATTTCGGCGTGATGCCAGAGGTAACGGCCGTCCAGCCGTAAATCTCCAGATACGCACAGGCCACCGAAACAGGACTATCGAGAACGTAGTCGTTGGTCAACATCACGACGCACCAGCCGTTAGTTGGTGTCGACGCAATGGCCTTGTCAATCGTCCGGAATGGCGCCTCCTTGACGTTGCCGGCGTTGGTATCAAGGCCCAGCACCTGATCGACAAACCAGATTTTTTTGCCCGACGGAATCGCCGTGATTGCTGCGGCTACCGCCGCGTTGATTTCGTTTTTCTTGCCGGTGAAGGTGGCGACCAGGGCATTGCTAGCCGATACCAGATCGGCAATCTGCGATTCGAGACTCATACGGCTCAAACTCCAAGGGTGGTTTTAGAGAAAAGGTTTTGCAGGTTGATTAACCCGGTGGCGTTGGCCACGATGGCGGTCAACAGGCCTTCGCGATCCGCGTCCTGACGCAGCTCGGCGGCCTTCATTCGGTCCATCAGATTGATGATTTGTTGACCTTCCAACTGGTGCAGCTTGGCCTGACTGTCGAGCGCATCCTGCTGCTGGACACCGCGTAGCATCTCGGCAATTTGCGCCGAAGCCAGCGCGGCCAGTTCTTCCGAAAGCGTCAGATTCAGCCCGGCACCGGTTGAGGTAATCGTGACGCTACCCGGCGGCAACGCGGTCAATGACAGGTCATACGCCAGCAGCAAGTCGGCATCGGCCGGCTTGAAAGCCAACGGGTCGCCAGTACTCGACCACACGGCCAGCAACGTGCCGTCCGACAGTAGAAAGCCAATCTCTCGCACCCAGATGGCCAGCGGCCCGTCCGCCAGCGCCGTAACGTGCAACAGGGTTTCGCTCAGTTTTTCCCCATCAGAGACAGGAAACTTGGCCACCTGGGCGCGCAACGCGGTTTGCGTGTTGACTGGCGTATAACCGGCCGTCCCCACCACCACATGGGTGATTTCAGCGGCCAAGCCGGTTTTGTCTTTGCGCCAGATAGCACTCAAGCCGGCCTTGGTGATTACAGGTTGTAACGCGGTACTCATAAAACAGCCTCCATAGTGGCCCTGACAACGATTAGGGTCCGGGCGGCATTCGCCACCGCAAAGCTCTGCTCCACCTGTCCCGGCACAGCCTGCAAATCAGCGGTTTGGCGAATGACACAGCGCACGTCTGTAGCGTTGCCCAGCCCCATGGGTTGCTCCAAGGTGTCCGGCTGAAGCGGCAACGGGTCAAGCGTGCGCCGATCCAATGACTGCACTTGGCTGGCATTGGCCAGCCCTAGCGCATCGTCGAACCGCGCCCCGAGCCTGAGCTTGTAGTGGCTGCGCTCGTTCTTGGTCGCGTCGACCAGGGCACGCAGACGCTGGAACAGTTGCGGGGACAGAATCGACCCCTCGCCGGCGCGGTTGTCGTTCGCCCAAGCGATCAGCTCAAAGGTGTAAGGCACAGCCCCCGGAATTTGCGTCCATTCCTTGTAATCTGCGGTCACCCCGACCGCCTTCAGCACCCGTCGGATCGCGCCGACCGTGCCCTTGTGCTTGTGAATCGGTATCGACTGGCGGATCAGCGCCCGCTGCTGTTCTTCCGTCTCGGCGGCGTCCCAGCCTTCGACCGACATGGCCCAAGCGAGCCAGGGCAAAAAGTCGACCGGACACCGCGCCGAGTCGGCCACCCCGCGAATGATCTCGGGATCGACCCCAAGATCACTGGCGGTGGCCAACGCCCTTTCCAACGGCGTGCTGTTATGCGGCAGTAGTTGGCTCATGCGACCACTACCCCTTTAACGTCGATGCCCACGCAGCTCGGGTAATGACGCTTGTCGCTCAGCACATCCGCCGTCGGGGCCGTAAGCACCACACGCCGCACACCCGAGACGTGCAGCGCGCCGTAGATCGCCGACAGGGACAGCTCCCCCTCCAGATCCCGGGCCGCCGCAATCACCGCCGCCAATTTGGCCTTGGCCGCCGCCACCACTAACGGCAACGACGGGCCATCCAGCACCTCCAGCTGGGCGATTACGTGATACTCATCCGGTTGCCCCAGCAGACTGCGGGGGCGGTCCGTGATGGGCCTCACATCCTCGTTGGCCACGGCCTTTTGCACGGCCGCCACCAGGGCCGTCGGATCGGCCGTGCATTCCACAATCGGCAGCACCGCCAGCGACACGTCACCCGGCAAGGGATTGCTCAGGCCGGCCGCGTAATCGCACACCAGCACGATCGCCCCGGGCGGCAACAGCGCCCGAACCTCTGCGCTGACCTCGGCCGCCTTGAAGGTCGGAGAGTCCACCGAGACACTGGCCACGTCGGCCGAGGCGGTTAACGCGTGGTACTCGTACGCGCCACGACCGCCGGCCACTGAAAGACGCTCCAGGGAAAGCCGCGTGCGGTACAAGAAGTCATCGTCTTTTTCCATGACGGCCGCCACCGGCGGCACCGCGTCCGGGTCAGCCGGCACCAGCACTAAACGCTGCACATCGAAGTCGGCCGCGCGGTTGTCCAGATCGGCACCCCGGGCATAAGCCAGCAAGCTGGCCTTGGCCGCCGCATTGATCCGGGCACGGCCGAGCATTTTTTGATAGGCCGCCACTTCCAGCAGCTTGACCACCGGGTCGGACTCCAAAACGGCCGTCCACTGGTCACCCATGTGCGCGCGAAAGTCGCCAAGGATCTGCTGATACAGCGTTTCAAATTCCAGCGTTTCCACCACGTCGGGCGGGGGCAGCAAAGAAAGATCGATCATGCGCTTACCTCCACTACGGCAGCATTGCCCAGGTATTCGCCGGTTAACTCCAGGCTGATCTGACCGCCGACAACAGCCGTCACCCGTACCCGCTCCAACTTAAAGCGCGGCTCCCAACGTCCCAGCGAGCGCGCGACCTCGGCCTGTACAGCGCTTTTCCAACCCTCGCTAACCGGCAAGTCGACGTAACGGCGCAGCTTGCTGCCGTATTCCGGTTTCATGCGTCGGCTGCCGATCGGCGTGGTCAAAATGTCCTCGATCGACTGTCGCAAATGATCGAGGCCCGTGATTGGCTGTCCTGTTCGGCGATCCAGGCCAATCATGGCTAGCCTTCCAGGCGCTGCAGCTCGGCATGACCGGCCAGGTACTCCAGCGCCTCGGCGTCGTCGCCCTGGACCGTCACGCGGTGGCCCACAACCTTGAATTCGCGCAGCCCCTCGCCGCTCGCCAGGAACAGCGAGCGCGAGGCGTACAGGCTGTCGGCAAAGGTCACGTCCGCCGGCGCACCAGGCGCAGCGGGTTTCTTGGTACTCATAAGGATTCTCCAGAAAAGACAAAGCCCGCCGAGGCGGGCTGTCAGTGCTTGTGATTGGGCGTGTTGCCCGTCGTATCGATGATCGAGCCATCGCCGCGAATATCGCCCGTTACGCGTAACGGGCCGTCAATCACCACCGCCCCTTTCAAGGTGATGCTGGCCGCCTCGACCGTGGCGGTCGTCGTCTTGGCAGTGATTGCGCTGTCAGTTGCCACCACTTCGGTGCCGCCGACCTTGACCGCCACCGTACCGCTGGGCAGCGTGATGGTGTAGCTATGGGCCGCCCAGTCGTAGACCAGCGAACCACCATCATCGAAACGCCACACCTCGACATGATCGCGATTGTCCGGCTGGGCGCCGGCATCGCCATACAACCCAGGAACAAAGGTGCCCTGCGCGGGATCACCGCTCGGGCTGATTAACGCGCCCTGCTCGCCCAGGCTCGGCGCACGCCAATGGCGGGCCTTGCCAGCGGCCAGGGCATGCCAGCGCACCCAGGCGCTGGTCCAGTTGCCGCCATCGGATACCCGCACCATGCCGGGCACCAAAGCCACCGCCACAACGCGACAAGGGATCACCAGGCCGGCCAGCATGCGGTCATGCTCGGCGCTCGCATAGCTCATGCCATGGCCTCCGGGGCTTGGTAGTGCTGCTCATTGCCTGCCCCGGTGTCAGGATCAAACGCAAACAGCAGCGAGCCGGGCGGCTCATTCTCCCAAGGCCAAGCGGTGTCACCCAGATAGATATCTTGGTGCCACAGCACCGACCAGCCCGTGCATCGGGCCAGCTCGGGGATGATTTCCGACGGCATGGCCTGCACGTCCCGCACCTGATCGACAAAGTCGACGTTCCAATACTGCTCGTCCAGCAACTGCATCAGCTTGGCCGCCAGAACGGCCGCCTGCAGCGGCGCCATCTTGCGTTTCGACTCGACCAGAATGCAGGCCTCAAACGTCGCCTTGACGCACAGCCGGCCGTCTCCTGGCTTGGTCGCCGGCGCCACGCCTGTCATGGCGTACAGCAGCGCCGGCAGCTTCATACCCTCTTTCAGGACCGGATACGCCTCGACGTGCTCGATCTGCGGCAGCGCCGCTTTCATGGCTGCCGTCATCGCGTCATGCAACACACTCAGCTCAGTCGGCACAGGGGCCGGCTCGCTAGAAGATGTCTGCTGTTCGCTCATGGTCTACCTCCAGCACCAGGGCAACCATGCCGTCGCCGGTAGGCTCAGGCCGCACCACCCGATAACGCCCGCCACCCTCAGCAGGCGGCAGCTCAATGGTCAGCACCGATTCATTGGGCAAGCGCGCCACGTCTGCAGCCAGCACAGAGAAACGCGGCTCGCCCAATTCTGCGGCGTCGACCGCCGTGGCCAGGCCCTTGCCGCTCTTGCCGCCCACCTGAGGGTCAAGGAATGGGTTTTCGAAGGTGCCCATAACTTCAGTACCGTCATCGAGCGTTGCGCGGTCGCCCAGGCGCTGCAGAATGCGCGTGCTCAATACCGCCATGCGCTCGCGA
The DNA here is from genome assembly GCF_000408945.1 of Pseudomonas sp. G5(2012). Taxonomy (NCBI): domain Bacteria; kingdom Pseudomonadati; phylum Pseudomonadota; class Gammaproteobacteria; order Pseudomonadales; family Pseudomonadaceae; genus Pseudomonas; species Pseudomonas sp. G5(2012). Next base: position 114,473 of record NZ_APIO01000063.1, on the reverse strand, counting down.
AAGCTCGGGCGGGCCATTACTGAACGATCAGCACTTCGGCAAAGCCGTTGAGCGTATCGCTCAGCAACTTGCCGTAAGGCGCCGAATCGGCAGTATCGGCGGCGACCAGGGCGCCATTGAGCACGCTGACATTGGCGCCGGCCTTGAGGCCAGCGGCCGCCGGTACGCTCCAGGCGCTACAGGTGCGATAGGTGATCACCGTACCCTTGGGGCCGGACTGCAGCGGCATGACCGCCAGATCACCGATAACCTGAGGCACACCAGCGACGGAGCCGCCAGTAGGGGCCGGCAAGCTGATGCTGTCGCCGGCACTAACGTAGTTCTTGGCCATGGCCATTTTCTCCTATCCAGAAACAACAAACCCCGCGTGAGCGGGGTGTTTGGGTGGGGCCTGCGGTCACGCGCCGACAGACTTGTTGAGGCCGCGCGAGTCCAGCGCCGCAACGCCGGCGTCGATCCGCACCTTGGTAGCCACGCCGTCGACGGTGAAGCCCTCTTGCTGCTCCATGTACGGTTTATCGACGCCATCCAGGTAAGAGACTTCGATAGTGTCGCGACCTTGCGCGGCGGCCAGATACCAAGACTTCGCAGAATCGTCGTCCAGACGCGGCTCGGCGATCACCTCGGCGAAGTTGCGAATCGGGTTATCGATGCCGGCGTTTACGTCAGCGCCTGGCACCGAGGCCGAGCGGATCAGCTGCTTGGCCTTGTCTTCCAGGGCCACCGGGCACAGCAGGAAGGCCGGGCGAATGTTCAGGGTTCGACCCTTACCGCCTTCAACCTGGGACTTCTGCAGCGCCATGGCGTTCTTGGCGGCAATCATCGCCTCAATCGACAAGGCCGAGCCGGCACCGGTGAACAGGTTCTTGCGCGAGGCATCGAACAGGGCCTTTTTATCGCTCATCTGGGCGTTGGTGGTCAGTACCGCGTAGACCAGGTCGCCGACGGTGCCGCGCGCTGCCAAGCCCATGTTGTAAGGAATGGCACTGAGCAGGTCGAGGTCATCGTTGATGATTGCCTGACGGGTGATCGAGAACATCTCGCCATAGGTGGCCAGGCTGATGGTCTCGCCACGGTCACCGGTGGTGATGTACTTGTAGTCGGCACCTGGGCGCACTTCGCGCAGGGCCGGGAACGCCCCCATGCCGACACGCTTGGCAACGCGGAAGTCGCTCAGTCGACCACGACGGGTCCACTGGTCGAACGTCTCGGGGGCCTCGTCCCAGCCGGCCAGAACCGACACAGCGGCGGTGTCGATCAGGATGTTGCCGAAATCACTGGTGTCGTGAGTGAAGGCCAGGCCGACCATCTGCATCGGGTTGAGCGACGCAGTCAGAATGCCGCGATCATTCAGCGACGCGCGGGCCAGCTCGCGCAGACTCATGTGGTTATAGGCGTTGCCGGCCTCGTTGGCCGCGTGCCCGACACGCCCTGCCAGGGATGCCCGCACCGAGTCGCCCACAATGTTGCCGTTGCTGATATGACCGTGCGGGCCTGGGGCTTGGCTGCCGGTCGGCGTGGTCGCCTTGCCCATGTGAGCCAGCAGCTTGGCGTTTGCCGACTCCACGGTGCAGCTGGTGTCATTCAAGCATTCGTCACGCAGGGTGGCAGAGCCCTCCAGGGTGGCGAACATGGCAAACGCGGCAGTGATCGCGGTGCGGCGAGTGGCATCGGCCAGCAGCACGCGCGCCTGAATCTGCTCGGGGGTTTCGTTCGCCGGCAGCTGGTTAACCGGCGGGGATGGCTGATTGACCGGCGCCGGCGGCTGGGTTTGGCCGCGCGGGCCGAACATCGGTTGTGCAGCGGTAGGCATGTTGGTGAACTCCTGCATGCGTTGAGAGTTGAGTGCGGCGAAGGCTTCCAGCGCCCCCACCAATTCATCGGCAAAGCCCAGCTCGACGGCCTCGGCGCCGGTCATCCACGTTTCAGCGGCGAGCAGCGCCTTGATTTCCTCGGAGGTCTTGCCAGTCTTGTTGGTGTACGCCGCCAACAGGGAGTCCTCGACCTTGTCGAGCAGATCGGCGTAACGGCGCATTTCGTCCGCATCACCGCCCTGAATGCCCCAGGGCTTGTGCACCATGATCATGGCGTTTTCAGGGATGCGAATGACGTCGGCAGCCATCAGAATCACGCTGCCCATCGACGCCGCCAGACCATCTACCGTGCCCTCTACCCGGGCTGGGTGATTGCGCAGCAGGTTGTACATGGCCATCCCCTCGAACACGTCGCCGCCGGGGGAATGCACATGCAAATTGATCTGTGACACGTCACCGAGGGCTTTCAGATCGCGGGCAAACTGGTTGGCCGAGATACCCCAAGCGCCAATCTCGCCGTACAACATCAGATCGACCACGCTGCGCTGACTGGATGCGCGCAACGTGTACCAAGTCTGAGCGGCCGGGTCAGTCGTCGTCGCCACCGCCCCGCGTGGACCCAGGACGGGCGGTCTTGGCCGTGGTTTTCGTTTTCTCATTGGGTTGGTTTCTCCCGTAATACTCGTGGTAGGCATCCGAACTGAACACCAGATCGTCTGCCCGGTTGGCGGCAATCTCAGACTTGCGAGACGCCTTAAGCTCGGACGGGTTGCGGCCACGCGAGCGCGCCATTTCCGCCTCGTCTCCGCCGCCGGCCTTGATGATCTTTTCCCAGGCGTCGGCCTCATGGACCGGGTTAATCCACGGCATCACTGGCCCTTGGTAAAAGGCGCCGTAGATGGTCCGTTGATCCACGTCCGCCGGCACTTTGAGCTGACCACTCAAGATCGCCATGCGCAGCCAGTTGCGGTACACGCGGCGGCACCAGTAGTCGATGAACTCATGCTGCAGCTGGTCGTAACCCAGCTGGCCCTCGACCAGCTCCTGGCGTTGCGCCGAGTAGGTGCCGTCGTAGCTGCGCGCCACGCTGGAATAGGTGCTGCGCGTACCGGCGGCCACCGCCTTGAGCTGTCCATTGCGGAACCCCTCAAGGAACGGGTTAGGCCGGTTGCTTTCGATCATGCCCACGTCTTCACCCGGCAACAGGGTGTCGACCACGATGCCAGGGGCAATGGGGAAGGTCCGTTCTGCGCGCGTCTCGCCCGGTCCGGCCGGCACGTAGTCGTCGGGCGTGCCCTTCTTGATGTACATGGCCAGCGCAGCACTGATCCGCGCTGCCACCCGCTCGCTTTCCTCGTAGTCCTTGATATCCGCCAGGCGCATCAGGACCGCATGCAACAGCGGCTGGCCACGGCTCTGACCAATGCGCTTGCGGTAGGCAATGTGAATCACCTGCTCGGCCGGCACGCGCTTGGTGTTCTGCGCCAAGCTGCCGCGAAGGCCAGCCGGGTGCGCTTTGTACAGGTGGTAAGCCAACACGCGACGCCACCCGTTACGCTCGATGCCCTGGACAATGCCCCTGGAGTCGTCGGTGTACTCGATCGGCAGATAGTCCGCCTCCAGCAGCTCCAGCGCATACGGCACGCCGTGCAGGTACTGATAGTTCGGCACCTTGCCCATCAGTTCCTGGGCTAAGGCCTCGCCATCGCGCAACCAGCTGCGCACCACCAGACGCTCCATCTGCGGCCGGCTCAGTTCGCCCGATGCCTCGGGCTTAAGCGACCACTCCCTCCACAGCGCGTTAATGGCGGCGGCAAACTCGCGGTGCACCGTGCCATCCAGGTGCAGCGGGATCGGCTCAACGGCAATACCCGCCCCACCCACCACGCGCTCCTCCAGGCGGTCAAACACCCCGGTGACAATGTCGTGGTCTTCGTCCAGCTTGCGGCTCTGCTCGCGCATCGACTTGAGCGTGTGATTTAGCGCGCGATCCGCGTTACCGGTCTGTTTTTTGGCCTTGTGGGTCCGCGATGGCTTGGCGGATTCAAACGCCATGATCACGTTACGCGCCCGCAGGCGCTCGGCCACCATGCCCGGGAACAGCGGCGCAAGCGCCCGATCCAGCAGGTTCATGCCGCTCAATCAAAACTCGCCAGGGCAAAGCCCGGGCGCCCCCCGCGCGCTTGAGCCGCCACCCGGCGCTCCCAGTACACGCGACCATCACGGATCTGGTTCAGCTCGGCATACACAAAGCGCCGACCGTTTAGTGTAACGTCCTTGCCGCCGGCCACCAGATCCGCCTCGGCCTGCATGTACAGCGCGACCATTTGCTGGGGGGTCAACGCTTCTTGGGCATCTATAGCCATCCGTTTGCTCCTGTCTCAATCCAACCGCCGGCGGCTGGCTGGTGATCTGATGGCGGCGCCACAGGCGCCGGCGGCGGTACTTCGGACGGCACTTCTGGCTCGTCCGGCTCGGCCGCAGGTGGTGGTTCTGCCGGCACCTCCCACACCCCCGTTTCGGGGTTCTGGCTGGCCAACAAGTCGAGGTCTAAACCGAACTTTTCTTGACTGATCCGCAACGCGGCCAGGGCGTACACAAAACAGTCGAGCGCTTCGTTACGCTTCTTGCTGGCATCCCAACGCAGCACGCGCCGACCTTTCGCCAAGATCCATTTCTTGGTTTCGCTGGTCAGCTGCTTAAGCTCGTCGTCATCACAGATCAGATCGTTGGCCGGGAAGTGAATCAGGCCCGGCACCGGACGATTGGCGTCCGGCTGCAGCTTGAGGCGGTTGTAAATGACCTCTTTGGCGTTGTCGGTGCCGACTTCGGTCAGGTAGGTTTTGGACTTTTTCTCTTTCTTGCGCGGGAAGCTGGCAATCGGCTTGCCGTAGGTGCTGGCCCCGAAAATCGGGATCACCCAATGCAAACCATGCTTGCGGCTCTGTGCCCTGACAGTCTCCGAGTGGTGACCGCCGGAGTCCCAGCACCAACGCATCACGCCCATTTTCGTGCCGTCGGCTCGAGTGAACTGCCTATGCAGCTCCAAGCCAACTTGGCGCAACAGCTCCAGGCTGGCCGGGTCACCCGTCAAAATCCGGCGGTAGACCAGCCAGGCCTCTTCATCAGCACCAAAGCCCCACACCCGCAATTCGTAGCGGTCGTCCTGGGTGTCGATGCCACCCATAAGCGCAACGCAACGTGCCGGCACCTGGGCGGCGTAGACTTCGCGGCGATCGCGCAACTGCTCCCAGTCGACTTTTTCGGTTAGGTCTTCTTCCCAGGGCTCGCCCAGCGTCGTGTTGACGAAGGTTTTCAGCTTGCCCCGGTCCTTGCCGGCCTTGACGCGTTCGTCGGCGATTTTCACCCAGGTGGTGAAGGTCGAATATATCGTCCAGATATGGAACGTCAGGCGGCGCGGCGTGCGAATCGGTGCGTCATCCGCCCCAAACCACTCCATGCCGTCGCGGGTCCAGACGCCGGTTTTCTCGCAGATGTAGCGGCCCGATGGCCCCGCCTCGATCATCTCGTGATGTTCAAAGGTGCAACCGTGGCCGGACTCGCACAGATACCAGGCCTTATCGACTTCGCCGAGCGCATCCTTGGACCACTTGAGCCCAAACGGCTCATCCGGCCCGCCCCACTTCAAGGTTTGTTCGGTGTGGCAATGCGGACAGCGGATATGGAAGCGCAACAAGTAGGCCGATTCCTCGGCGGCCCGCGTGATCTGGCAGCTACCCGCTAGCTTGGGGGTAGAGCCGCGAATCGACTTAGGAAAAGTCGCCCCTTCCAGGCGCTTGTCACCCAGGAAGGTCGGCGAGCCCTCATTGTTAATGTCCGCGTCGAAGCTCGACAGCTCGTCATAGCCGACCTCGTCCGGGCTCTTTTCCCGATAGTTGCCAGCGGCTTTGCCGCCCAACCACCACAGCACCTTGCGGTTTTCGAAGGTCTTTTGATCCTCGGTATTGTCCTTGTGCTTTTTCCCGAACCAGGGCGCCATAGCCTTGATCACCGGCACGTCACGGATCATCGGATCGACGTGTTTTTTCATGATGCCTTTGGCGTCGTCGTCGGTCGGGCTCCACATGCAGATACTGCGTTTTTTGTGCTTGAGCTTGTAGGCAATGTTCGCCATCAGCATCTTGGTGTAGCCGATCCTCGCCGACTTCGGCAGGTTCAGCTCATGCACTAGGTCGTTACCCATGGCATTCAGCAGCGCCACCTGAAAAAACTCGGTGGTCCATTTGCCTTCGCCATAGGACGACTCGGACGACATGTAGAAATATTTGTCGGCCCACTCCACAGCAGTCATGGGCGGATCAACTTCAAGGTTTTTCAGCCCGCGCCGGACAGCCTCAACCAGATCCCTCATCCAGGGTGGTGATGTACTCATCCAAAAGCTCCGGTATGCGATCAGCCAACCCGGCAGCCGCGTTACGCGTAACGGCAATCTCTCTCTCGACGGCCTCCAAGTGGCGCACGGCGATATCAGGATGTTTGCGCTTCACGTTTTTGTGAACGGTGTTTAGCGTTGAGGCCAGCTGCGCGGACAAACTGGCCAGCGCAAACACCATGAATCCGACCGGTACCAGCTCCTTTTCACCGACCTTGTTTTTGCGTGCCTGGGCGTCGGCTTGCTCCTTGGTCAGGCGCCACCGCTCGAGATCGATCTTGTAGCCAATGAGCGGATCGACCTCATCACCACCAGGTTGGTGTTTGCCGCTCTGATGCTGCAGGCGGTTATCCAGCACCGACCGAACGTCGTAGAACGACTCCCGGCCGATCTTTGCAACCGGCTGGACACCCCATTTATCAAGGGCCTGCACCGTAATGCCGAGGCTATCGGCCATGTTCTTCTTGTTCAGCCAGTACGGCTGTCGCGTGATCGTTGTGATCTTCGAAGACATAACAACAACCAACCCCTAGAAAAAGGTCATACGTAGCGAATGAGCGGGGCCCGAATTACCCCCTAGCCCCGGTGGGCCCGGGAGGACCCATAAGCCGGGGGGGATGGGCGGATCCGAGCGGGTCCGAGCCGTCTGCCCGGCCGGTGCCGGGGGTGTCCGCGCCGCACGCGACCTCACTTCGCTGTCAGGATCGAGTCACGCAACGCGTTTGCCAGCTCAGACTGTCCGTGCGCCTTACCGATGTTCTCGCCGATCTTGTAGAACGGGAAAATGACACGATATTGCGGGGCACCGTCGGTGTAGAGAAACACCGGCTTAACTTCCTTGCGCGCCTTGCGCTCCCACACGCCCGACTCATCGCCGATCGTGCCGGTGAAATAGCGCTGAGCATTGCCCTTGCGCTGACTGCGCTTGCTGTTCGTGGCGTTGGCTTGGTAGCCAAGCTCGGACTCGGCCGCCCCCAGACCCGACAAGATGCGTGTCATGGTGCCGCGTGCGACGTTGCCGTATTGGTTCAGGTAGTCACCGCTCGGCACGGCGTACTGCCCTGACTTCATCAGTCCTTGAGCAATCAACGACTTCTCAAAGCGCTTATGCGGTCGCGACCCGCCCTGCACTGCCTGCTGCAGGTACGCATCAGCGGGAATGCCCGTGGTCCACGAATCCTTAAACCAGACCTTTGCAGGACGGGTCTTGGTAGCTGCCTGGGCAAACAGGCTGCGCATGGTGGTTGGGGTCGGCCGGTCCAGGCGCTGCCCCATGACCTTGAGAATCCCGGGTTTGATCCGATTGGTGGCCAAGCGCGTTTGCGCGAGCACCAGGGCAAAAGGGATCTGCTTTCGCTGAATATCCGAGATTTCACGGGCCAGGGCCACGCTATCGATATCTAGTTTCAGGTCGAGCATATACCTACTCTCCGCCCCTCTTTTGCCCTGGCGATGGTTCCCTAACTCCTGCCCTCTTTGCCAAGAACTGCGTGTACAGACCACCAGCAACATCTGCGCCGATTACCGCGATAACGATGCCTAGTCCGGCTGCCAAATACAGGTTGCTCCAAAGCGCCATCGCGAGCAGCAAAGTGGCCATACCCAATAGACCAGATGCAAGAAATCGCAGAGCTACGCGCTGCATGATCTGCCGAAGGCCGAGGTCGGAGCCTGATGCCCTCAACATCTCCCCGGACAAACCGGCCATGCTCAACAACACCAACAGCCAAAGTGGCACGTCAGCAAGAGCCTGATGCTCAGTGTTCATCTGTTGTCCTCGAATAGGTTCGGCCTCCATGTCACTGTCATCCGCTTGAAGCAAAGAGCCAGGCATGGGGCCGAAAAGAAAAAGCCCCGCTCAATGGCAGGGCTTGTAAATGGGCACAAAAAAACCGACTCAAAGGCCGGGTTCTTGAAAGGCGTCTCGCTGCGTTCACAGCAGTTCACGCTGCTATGAAAACAAATCTATTCCGCGCGGAAAAGCTTTTCTTCCACGACCTACAAATGCCAGTATTCATGCCGTCGCCAAAGCCAACAACCTCCAACCTGAAACCTGTAGTACGACAAGGGCTAACACATGAGTAAGTTATACGAAAGGGACTTCCACAATTTTATATTCAAGAAAAAAGAGATGGAGCTACTCATAGCCGACCCTCTAGGGCTAGACGCGGAAATTGCAAGCACCGAAAGTCACCTCAACTACTCCTTCGACGAAATTTATAGCGCTGACGAATTAGAGTTCGAGCTCTGGAAAATAATAAAAAAACGCTGCCTTGAAAAAATCAAAACTCTTCATGAAAAAATCAAGTACGGACACCTTATAGGTAGCGACATAAAACTACCAACTGACAACACCAAGCCTATGGAAATGGATCTTCTCGGGCTTCACGAAGATGGGATATTTATCATTGAACTAAAAACCGATAGCTCAGCCGAGCGCAATTCCTTTACGGAACTTTTAGCATATAGCAACTACATCTCCGAAACCTTCCCTGCTTCTGGAAAAAAAGACACGATAAATGTCCTCATAGCAAGCCTACAACCAAAGATCACTAGAAATGCTTATCTCTATGACATAATCATAGCGGATCGAGAAACGATAGTTTATAAGCCAATTCTAAAAGATGGCCAACTAGAAACTCTACAACTTCACCTTCATATCCCGTCGGATGATGATTTCAAACATTTCACAAACACGCTGATATCCCATGACGCCTTCTCTGCGGTCGTACTGTCATTCAACGATATGCCTGGCTGGTTCGACAGCATTGAAATTGATAACAACCTAAAACCCACCACAGAAAAGAATCTCGCGATTATTAGTTCGCACACTGCCCAAATAATGGAAGCAGAACAACTGCACGGATTCTGCTTTATTAGAAAGCGCTGGGTTGAGCTAAACCAAAATTACCAATTTGAAAACAGCATAATAATCTGTGCAATAAACCCTTTTAAAAATTCTGAAGAAGAACAGCTTTGCAAATTGCTTGAACAGCTACCAGAAGAGCACATCAGCGACTTTATTGAGTTTCCAGAAAAAGGCTTCAATTCACGCCTCATAAAAATTGCCTTAAGAATCCATCAGGAGTGTTTAGACTCTCCCGCATGCACTGAAATATCGAATCGCGACTGGAATACATTAGTTCATGAATTCGAAGAAGTAGTTCAGACTCACAACATAGCATTTCATGCAACAGGCTTACTGAGGGAAGCCTATACAGGCTACCTTGATCAAATATATAAATTTGACAAAAAAAGTGAATACAAGGAGGACATCAGTAAATTCAAAGCATTTGAGCTTTCCAATTGGTTCCGCGCATGGCTGTTTATGGAGAAAATGTCACTCACCGAAGATGATTTGACTATCTGTGATGACTCAGAAAATTTGGATGACCATCCTGATTACGTTCAATACTGTGTGAGTTGCGAAAGGTTCGCGACAGACAAAAGCATGGCAGGATTGCCAAGTTGTGAGTTCCATATAGAACCATGGTCCGACCAAGAACCTCCTCCGTTCAAAGGGACAATACCTGATTGGGCGAATTGCTTCGAAGCAGGCTGCGCAGTGCCTCCAACTCGCATTACAGGCGGGCAGTGCTACTGCGCAGAGCATTTTAAGGAAGCTAAAAGTGGAAGGCGAACAAACAGATTGTTGTTTGGCGATTAAATATGGGTTGAAGCTGTCAATCACGATTGACAGCCATAACTCGAGCTCAAGCAGCTTCGCGCATACAGCTTAGAGCACAATCAATCCAAGCAGCACCTGCTCGGGCTAGCTCCCTAGCCTTCCCTTCACTGATTCCATAATGCTTGCCGACTCGGACCATTGGCCATTTAGCGCCGTAATACAGCCAAATAACGTCACCCATCTGCTGATCTCGGTGTGCTAATCGCGCCAAAGCGTTGTCAACAGCAATAGCCCAATCATCGGTAATACAGTAGTTTTTGCTTACTGCCGGTTGGGCCGCCGCTTGACGCATCAGTGCTAAGGTCGGAGACGTGTATCCAGATACAGCCATTCCATCCATCCGCCACCACCCCCACTGCTCAAGCAGATACTCAGTGTCACCCAACGGTCGGCCTGCCGGCTTACGAATCATCATGGTCTCAATCCCCTGTGTAATTTGTGCCGCCCGCCCCCAGGCGATTCGATTGATTGTGCTGTCGCTGGATTCCGGACACTTTGGCCGGTCCTTTCAGCGCCGCGATTTCACGTTGAGCCTCCTGCAATTTAAAGCTCAATTGAGTGACCAGTTCGTCTGAAGAAAGCACCAACTTGCTACCTCCAACAACCCAACCTGAGCCGTTGCAATAAATGCAAACCAGCTCGAAAAACACCCCATTTACTACTGCTTTCCCTTTGCAGATCGAGCAAGTCTCCAGTTCGATCCGTTCCCGCTCAAAGCCAGGCACTGGTCTTTTCTGCATGGTTTAAAACCTCGCCCTTAACAAATTGCGGAATTGACTCGCAGACCACGTCATTCAAGGCATCTACGAGGTTTTGCGAATCTTCATATCTAACGCCTGTCTGCTCATGGATCGCCTTGAAGCCACGCTCATCTAACCAGCTGTGCCACTTCACCAGTGCCAGCCGGCGCTGCTCCTTGGCCTGGGTGTTGATGTACGTCGAAGCAATCTTGCCCAAGGAGTGGTTCAACAGCATCTCGCCGATGTGACCGTCGACGCCGAGGTCAGTCCATGCGGTACGCGCTACCTTGCGCAGGTCGTGACTGGTCCAGGCGCCCTGCCCCAATCGGGTGAACACAGCGCTGGCTTGGTTAACGCTCAGCGGCTTGCCTCGGCGGGACGGGAACAGGAACGGTCCCTCATACCCCTGGGCGGCCTGCCGGTTGCGGTAGCGGCGCAGTAACGCGCAGACTTGCTCGGTCAGTGGCACCCGCAACTCGATCTTGCTCTTGGTGTGTTCGGCCGGCAGGAACCACTCACGCTCAGGCAGCGCGATGTCGGCCCAACGCGATTGGCGGGTTTCGCCAATGCGCGTGCCGTGGCACAGCATCATCAGGGCCAGCATGGCGTCACCTGGTGCAGTCTCGAATCGCACCGTCAGTTGCCCCATCAACTCGGGCACCTGCACATCGCGCAAGCGAGCAGGCTTGGGCAAGATGCGCGCCGTCGTGAAGTTGATGAATTTGAGCTCGGCCATCGGGTTGGCCGGAATCAGATCGAGCTTGCGTGCTTGACGAAAGGCCACCGCGAGCAGGCGGTACAACTGCTGGACGTACGACAGCGACAACTCTGCCTGAGCCGGCCACATCAGCAGCTGGTCCAGGGTCTGGGCATTGACGTCGCGAATCAGCAGATCACCCAAGCGCGGCTTGAGCTGGCAACTGATGGCGGACTTGCCTGCGGAACGGCGCTTGGCGGACAGCGCGCGCGATCGGGCCATGCGATCGCCGAACCAGTCCAGCAGTTCGCCGACGGTTACCCAACCCGAAACGCTGGCGGCCCCATCGGCCGCCACTCGCAAACGCACGGCCGGTAACGCTGCGACCACTTGCTTGGTGCTCAGGTCGGGAAAGCCGCCGATGCGGTACCAATGACGCTTGTTTAGCAGGTACCAGGAGCCGCGGGCGCGGTTTTTCGCATAACGGAAATGCAACGCCGGGTGACTGGCATCACGCAGGTCGCGCACATGCTCGAGCCTGGCGTTGCGCTGAATCTCGGCGTCTGACAGTTTCACGGTCAGGGTCTTGATCAGGGTGCTCAATCGGTCGCCTCCGGCTGGGCGAGACGGTCCACCACCTCAAACGTGGAAGGCCACATCCACGCACCATAACGCTTGGCCATCGCCTCATCGGCGAACAGGGCCAAGGCATGGTCCGGGGTGCTGCCCAACTCCATCTTGAAAGAGCAACAGAACACCGCGAAGCGGTAAGTGGCCGGATCGGGAACAGCGAGTCGCTGAGAGTCCATCAGAACGATTCCTTTTTTCGGTAACGGTTGGCCAGGCTGGTGACCTTTTCCGGTTGCTCAACCGGCTCTGGCTTCCACCCGGCGGCAAGGTTTTCAAAGCGGTTGTACTGCCCAAGAAACGCCGTGCGAACAGTGCCCATCTCGATGTCACGGCCCTTGCCGATGATGATTTCGGCAATGCCTTTGGCGTCGGTGTTTTCGTGATAGACCTCGTCGCGGTACACGAACAGGATCACGTCGGCGTCCTGCTCGATGGCACCGGATTCCCTCAAGTCCGAGGGGATGGGTCGCTTGTTCGGGCGTTCTTCGCATTTGCGCGAAAGCTGGCTCAGCAGCACGACGGGAATGCCGAGTTCCTTGGCGAGCAACTTGCAGCCGCGGCTGATACTGCTGACCTCTTCGGTGCGGTTGCCGCCCTCGCCTTCCAGCAATTGCAGGTAATCGATCATCAGCAGGTCCAGGCCGTAACGCATCTTGTGGCGGCGGGCCAGCGAGCGGATGCGACCAATCGACGAGCCGGCGCGGTCGGCGATGTACAGCGGCGCGCGGCGAAGCACGCCGGCCGCCGCAGAGAGTTCAGCGCCATGGCTCTGGCACGCCGTCCCGTTCTTCACCAAGGTGAGTGGAATACGCCCTTCGGAAGCCACAGCCCGATCCAGCAGTTGGCCTTTGTTCATCTCCAGGCTGATGACGAGTGCTGACTTGCTTTGGCGCACCGCCGCCTCGACAACAAACCCCATGGCAAGCGTGGTTTTGCCCATGGCAGGACGGCCAGCAACGATGTACAGGTGATCCGGCAGCAGGCCGCCCAGCTTTTCGTCTAAGTCCCGCAGGCCGGTCGATAAACCGATCAGGGTTTCACCGCGGGCGTGACGATCATGACGCTCCTGCCAGACCTCCAGTTGGTCGGCCAGCACGTCACCCACTTTGACGATGTCGTCATCACCCGATCCGCAGTCAATGGCCATGGCCGCTGCCTGGACGGCGGCGATTTTCGCCTGCACATCCTGATCGCTGTGCGCGATATCCATCGCCTGGCTGCCAAGGTCAAACAAGGACCGCTCGATGGCCCTCTCTCGCACGATCCCCGCGTAGGTCTTGGCGCTGGCAACGCTGGGAGTGCCGTTTACGATTTCGGCGCAGTAGGCAAACGCCGGGGAGCCCCCCGGCAAGACGCCGACGTGGTCACCCACGGTGAGGAAGTCGACGGATTTGCCGGCCGCGCGAACCGCTAGGATCCCCCGGTACACCTCGGCGTTTTCCGGAAAGTAGAACGATTCAGGGGACAGGTCGTCGCTCAGGGAGTCGATCAGTTCAGGGCGCTGCATCATCGCGCCCAATAGGCCGTGTTCAGCCTCGGTGTTGTAGGGATCACGCACTGTAATTGCCCTCCACAACCTTCACGAAGTTGCTCGGGGCGATCAGCCAATCGAAGTTGCAACGAAATGGATTGCCCCCCGAGGCTGCTACCTCCCCCATTAGGAATTTGCTCGAGCGCACCTGTGCGAAATACTCGGCCCAGAAGCCGAGGTCCTGGTGCACGTCGCTCTCGTTCCAGCGCGCATTGATCTTGGCGATCCGATCCTTGGTCAACATCACGACGCGAGGAAATTCCGGGATCGTCGCGTTGAACAAATCGACGATTGCCTGGGTTGGGCACTTCGACTTCGAAATTTTCGATGGTGGTTCATCGTCAACAAGAGGTGACGGTTCACTTGATGGTTCTATTACGGTTCTGGGTGCGGCTGCTGCGGGGGTTTCTGTCGTGAGCTGCGGGGGTGATGGTGCAGCTGCTGCGGGGTGCGACTCTTGCTGGGGTGCATATGCTGCTGGGGTCAAGGTGTACATCGTCGAGCGCCCCATCCGTTCGCGGACAGTCAACAGGCCAACCTGACCCAGCCACTTGATGGCCGTTTGCACGGTCCTTTCAGCAAGGCAAGTGCGTTCTGAAATACGGGCAACCGATGGCCAACACACGCCTTCATCGTTTGCGTTATCAGCCAACGAGATAAGCACAGCTTTCTGTGGCCCGCTCATCCCCTGAAGCGGCCAGCACAAGCTCATGATTATGGTGCTCACAGCTGATCTCCAGTCTCTGGTTCAACCGTGACAATGAGCCGTGACACATTTTTCGATTGCTCAAAAGGTGCCATTCCGCACCCGGTATTGCTTGAAGTAATGATCGTGTTCATAATGACCCCGCATTGTTTTACAAGTTGTTGAAGAAGCCGGGTCGCACCCCGGCTTTTTTGTGCCTGAAATTCAGGCGATTGCTTTTCCGCAGGCGCGACCCATCCCGCCGATTGAGCTACTGCCCTCAGCGTTCGATGTCCCCATACGTCCTGATGTATTACCGTCCATATCCTTTCCCTAAATGGTCTTCCTAGCGCGAGCGCGCCTGACTGCCGACTGCGCCTTCATTGCTCATCGGCCCCCGCCGACGTGTCGCGTTTGTTGCTCGCTACCGCAGCCCTACTACTGGATGAATTCACATCTATTTCGAGGCAGTGATATTGGCTCGCCCCTAGGCAGATAATTGCTTCCACCGAGGTGACAACCCTCGAATCAATTCGCCATCTCGGACCATGGAAAAGCTGGGCAAAGGTCTTCTTTTTTGAAGGATCCGCCGGTCAATGCTTCCGCCCGCTTTGCAATAACAGGAGACATTCCGTGCTTACTCCGGACCCAGCCAGAAACAGTGCTTTGATCGACCTTGAGTCGCTCGGCTGTGGCCTCTTGCGTTCCGAAGAAGGCAACAAGGTCTTTAAAGATGGTGTTCATTCCGCCCCTCATTATGTGAATACCCATATCGTAGATCATAGGCATGCCACTTTGCAACGATATGGGTTCGCCAGTAATAATCGGGGCATGGAATATAAAGAACGAATCAAGGCTGCTCGACGGCATGCCGGCTTAACCCAGGCCCAGCTAGCGAAGCTTGTGGGCATCGATCAGGCTTCTATTTCAGATCTTGAAAGAGGCAGATCCCAGCGATCCTCCTATAACGCCTCCATTGCTAAGGCGTGCGGTGTTTCGGCTATATGGATTGAAAGCGGGTCCGGTCAGATGGTCTCAGACCACCCTGAAGACGCCAACGTAAAGGACGTCGTTCAGCCACAGATGCTTTACCGGTATCCGGTGATTAGTTGGGTGTCTGCGGGATCTTGGGAGGAAGCAGTTCAGCCTTACCCAGACGGCTTCTCCGACAGATATGAAGTCTCCGACTACGACTCGAAGGGACCTGCATTCTGGCTTGAGGTTAAAGGGGACTCAATGACAGCCCCCGCAGGTGTTAGCGTGCCTGAAGGGATGATGATCCTTGTAGACACCGAAGCGGACGTCAAACCTGGAAAGCTTGTTATCGCCAAACTGCCTGCGAGCAACGAGGCGACCTTCAAGAAGCTGGTGGAGGACGGTGGAATTCGTTACCTGAAGCCATTGAACCCAGCTTACAAAATGGTCGAGTGCGATAAAGACTGCCGGATCATTGGTGTTGCGGTGCGCATGACAGGCAAGCTCTAAGAATTCGATTAGATTTTCAGATTCAAGACCCGCCCGCCCTCAGCGGGCTTTTTTGTGTCCGCCACCTTAAAGAGTACAAATGTACTCTACCCGTATTGCCGTTTGCCTTCGAATCAAATACTGTTTATTCATACAGTAGACCCAAGGAAGAGAAATGAGCACCGGCAATACAAGCATTACTTTCACCTCAAGCTCCTATGAACAAGTCGGTCGCCGAATTCAACGTATGGTGTCCGACCCGGGTGTACAAAAGGTGCAGGCAATTAAGATCACCAGGCGGGAAGACGAGCTTCCTGATGCTTGGGAGCGAGTGCTTCAGGAGCTTGATGATACGGACGGAATTACTGTCGACCGGCTGGAGGGTGACAGCGTAAGGATCGGCTGGCAGAAATACGTCGATCTGTAAAAAAAGCCCGCGCAATGCGGGCTTTTTATCGCTCGTCATAAATTTTATGGGCTTACCCATTGACACAAAATATGTGTGCACCTATATTTTGCCCATGCCGACACATAATCGGCTCAGCAGCGAAAGCCGCGTCACTCTTTAACAACCAGCGCACCAAACAACAGACCGCATTGCCTCTGTCGGCGACCGGCGAGCAGACAGACCCGAAAGCCTGCCAACGACAGGAACAACCTGGACGGCTGCTCGATGGTGAAACGCCAAAACCGTGTGAATGACCCGACAAGCAACGCGCTCCGCCTCTCCGGCGGCAATAGGACGGACAATTTCACTGATGCACCTGGTGGACCGGGTGGACCGGGTGCATTGGGAAAACAACCGGGAGTCAACGCGATGGAAACAGAAATCGTAAATGGCACATGGAAGGGTCACCTCGGACGTGGCCTGGCACCACGAGAACTTCAGTTCCTCTTATGGGTAGCCCTTGGGCTGACCGCGAAGGAAATCGCTCGGGAAGTCGGCATTTCGCCGGCTGCCGTGGCGAAACGCCTCACCAATGCAATGTTCAAGCTCGGAGTCACCCGCCGTGCCGCTCTGGTGGCCGAAGCGATGCGCCGCCAAATTATTTCTCCGATGTGCTTTGTTCTAGCAGCGCTGATCGCCATGCACGCAATTCTCGATGGCGACTCTATGCGCCGTGATCGCCGCGCCCCTGAGCGCCGTATCGCCCAGGTTCGGTCGGTAAAGCGCGCTGAAGCCTACGACCACCACGCATGACCTTGGAGAACTCAATGACGCACACATTTCCTGTCGATCTGCTTGACGCCTGTGCCACCAACTACGAACGCAACGCGATCATTCAGGAGAAGGAAGGCCGGTACGAAGACACGGCCAAGAGCCGGACTATCGCCTCTAACTACCGGAAGGCTATCGAAGCGCTGCAGGCTGACTGAGCATCACTTCTGCACCTTGGAGCCAGGGTGCAGCGGGATGTAGGTCTACATCAAGCGAAGGGCTCAACAGAGCACAGGTGACATCAAATGAAATAAGGAGTCGACAATGACTGTGGATATCAGCAATTTCATCATCGCCACCCCGCTTCCAATTTCCGACACGAACCCTATCTCCCTTGACTTGATCGGCTGGCGAGCGTTGATCGAATGCCCAAGCGTCATTTCGATGCTTCCCGACGGATCGCTGCAGATGACGGCGCCCACCCTTGGCGCCTCCAGTAAAAGCGTCCATCGAACTCGTTGTGAATGGAAAGAGCCTGGCTACTGGCTGTTTTCTAGCGCCGCAGACCATTGGTGCCGTCAAGAAATGCGGCTGACGAAGGTCAATTCGTTGCAGAAGGTCGTGATCGGCCAAATTCATGTGCAGGGTTCTGAACGCCCACCGGTAAAGGTGTTTTGGAACAAAGGCAAAATCACCATGGGGTTCCGGTCGAGCTACCTGCAAGACGATCCCGTGAATTCGACGGTGCTTGAAGACGTACCGCTCGGTGCGCTTTTCAAAATCAACATACACGCCAACTCCAGCGGTGCTGTTTCCGTATCGGCGAGCTATAACGGCGTCAAATCAACTTCCGCAATCATGCGCCTCGACAACACCTGGGACACGAAAACTCTCGCCTTCCACGGCGGCGTGTACAACCAGATCGATTACTCCGACACCACCGATCCCGAGGACGCTTCGATCTGCGTAATCAGCGATCTGTCCATCACTCATAGCTAAGGACAACCAGCGCCACGTCAGCCTGACGATAACTGCCCGAGCACCTGGTACTTCCCCAGCTCCAGGCCGCATCGGAGAGTGATCGAAGCGTGCCCAAGCGGGCTGCAGCGCTAGGCTCGCAAAGCCCCTAATCTCCTGAGCCGGATCTGCCGGCCAATACCCGAAACGCGGCGGGAAACAAGCAGGGGTAGCGTCCTGGTGTTTCGATCACTCTCCGATGCGGACGATTCTGCACCGCGCAAAGCGGCCCCCTGCATCCGGCGGGACCGGAAACAAATTGCACCTAACCGGAATGGTTTTTCCATCTCAAGCACGGAGGGTTTGCACCAATGCAGCATTAACCGCTTCACCTGCGTGGCGCAGTAAGCCTGAAGGCTGCGCCCTTCACCCTGGCAGGCAGCGGACATCTGGGCCGACGGTGTCACCGCGCACCAACCGAGCAACCGGTAGGCCACCCCAAGCTCCAGGTCACCGCTGATGATTTAAACCCAGGCTGCCGCCAGTAGCGGGCCTGGGAGGCGCTCACGTAGGGAGGTCTTCGTGACGCTAACAAAAGCCCGGTTTCGATCGGGCTTTTTTACGCCTGCCTTTATCCGCCAGCACTCTCCCCTGCGCCCAACGGCAACCAGCAAGAGGCCCGAGTGCTGACGAATACACGCACCCCCACCGAGGAATCGCCATGCATCCATCATTTCAACAGCGAGTCGACAGGGTTGCCGCCCCGCGTGCTCGTGCAAGCATCGCCACCGCCGCGTTCTACGCCATGATCGGCCAGGAGATGCCCGTGCAAAAGATTCGCTACCAGGTCGTCACCAAGGGCAAGGCGTACCACATCATCGAGTTGGCCACCCGCAAGGTAAAGGGCTTCCGCTGGACTTGGAAAGAAGCCGTGAACTTCGCCCGGCATCTGGAAGCGCGCGCCGACGGCTTCAAACTTTCACTGTCAGGGGTGGCAAATGATCGGCAAACCTCTTCCAGATTCCCGCGACGCTGCACTGGCCGATATTGAACGCAAGATTGCCGAGTTCTGCGGTTCCGACGGTAAGCCTACAGAGGCACAAGGCTTTGAAACCAAGCGGCCTCAACCAAGTCCGGCGCGGCAGAGCCAGACATTAGCCTGTTCTAAGTAACCTATTATTTTTAAAAGAGCGAAGTCCCTGAATAAAACTGCTTCAGGCGTTATCAAGGTACTGAAAGCCTGGAGCAGTTCTGTTACCTAAAACCTAAATGCTGGTTTAAGAAAAACAAAACGTAATGATTGACATGGCGATCTGAGCCCAGCAAGCCATATCGAAACCATTCTTTTCCAAAGTATTTTTGAGTGAGGATTTTTCGAGTGTGACCGGATTTTTGGTTGTTTGAAGTTCGCGAACCGCCTCCTCTACATCTTTAACAGGAACGTACTCAGGAATCCCCCACTCCCTAGCAAGTGCAACGAAGTCAATTTGGTCTCCCGCGATGATCACAGTCTTTTTAAAAGAGCTTCTGTCATTATCGAGGTCAATTCCAACGCCGTCGGTAACGATCCTAGTATCATCAAAACTTGAAGAACTATTTTTGCTTTTAATTCCAGTAGCCACTCTCTCAACACTCCCATGACAGCGTTTAAATTTTTTTCCAGAACCGCAATTGCAAGGTTTATTTCTACCAAGATTGAAAGGCAATGGACTTTTTGATGTAGATATTATTGTGGAGTTACCAAAGCTATTACCATAGCTATTTTTCACCTCAACACTGCCGAACATTACACAGTTATTAAAGCTGTAGCCTCCACCACCTTCAATATCTATAGCAGTACCACCAAAGCCAGATATTTCAGAGTTTTTAATAATAGCTCCTGCCATACTTTTCGATCCTCGGCTAGCATTAATTACCTAACTAGCAGTGATGTCGTTTTCTAAACGACTCCTTGCTAGTTAGCATTCTTAACTCATTCGAAACCAAATTGCCACCATGGCGCATCCGATCACGGAGGGCGGCACCTGCATCGGAGATCACCATGGACAACAACCCCACAGAAGCACAGATCGGGCTGCTATGGCACACCCTAGGCCTACGGCCAGAATGTCGCGACAGTCACCACGTTTACCGAAACCGTTTTCTCGCCGGGCCTGGGCACTATGACATGCCGGACTGGTTGCTCTGGGCCTGAAGCCGAAGCCTTGGTCGCAGCCAACGCCGCCGACATCATTGAGCTTTATCAACGCCTTGCAGCCTGAAACTTTTCACTTATGGCTTGGCAGCACCACCTTGAAACAGTTTTGTAAAAGCGAAATAGCCGATCGCAATTTCAGCGACTGCCATCACACCGAACTTTGCTCCAAATATGAACGAAGAGGCGATGAAACCTATCGCCACGATGGCTATAAAGCCTTGGATGATTTGTAGCGTTTTTTCTTCAAGTGAAAATTTGCCACTCAGAAACCAACCTGCGGCAAGACCGATAACAACTCCAACGATAATTCGCGCGAACATCATTCAACTCCCTTTGCTAAAGGCGGGGAGCTTACTCCAGAAATGAATCCAATAACGAGCCCTCCACGCCCGGGCATCACCCGGCATAGGACGCCCCATGCCCAAAGAAAACAAACTCGCCCTTAAGCGCCAGCGCACCGATCAGGTCAACCAGGTAATCCGGATTATCGCCGACCACGGCCGCCGGT
Source organism: Pseudomonas sp. G5(2012) (assembly GCF_000408945.1). Classification (NCBI taxonomy): domain Bacteria; kingdom Pseudomonadati; phylum Pseudomonadota; class Gammaproteobacteria; order Pseudomonadales; family Pseudomonadaceae; genus Pseudomonas; species Pseudomonas sp. G5(2012). The sequence goes on along the minus strand of NZ_APIO01000063.1, from coordinate 94,010 downwards.
TCTTCTACAGCCAGACCGTGAACCGCTACGCCTACATGGAAGTCGATAACCGCGGCAAGGTTTGGTTCATCGACGACTACAGCGGCAAGCGTGTCTTCACCCATGAAACGGTGTGGGGCGGCCGTTGGCGCGGTTTCACCCATGGTGGCACGCTGAAGAATGTGGTCAAAGCATTCCGGGACTACATATGCACCGGCGAACCGATGCACCCTGGCTACCTCGGGCCTGAGCGGTTCAATGACAGCAACATTTGGGGCTATGACGAAGAAAGCATGCGCGCTGTGCGTGAGCAGGCGGGCATCCTTCCCGTATTCCGCCAGCCCGTAGCGGAGGCAGCATGAAGCACCTCATCCGCCGCAAGCTCGAAGCCTGGTTGATCCTGCTGGCAGCGAAGATCCTGATCGGCCGCAACGTCCAACGCTCTGCAGTCGTATCGCGCCGAGACAACAACGACATGTGGGGCATGACCGAGCACCTCGAAGCCATCGCCAAGCGCATCCGCAAGAACTACCCGTAACTCCCTCCCCCTTCAAAGTCAGCCGCTATAGCGGCAAGGACGAAGTCATGCCTGAAGAAATCAAATTGATCCAGCCAGTACCGGTCGCGCGCGATGAAATGGGTTCGTTTCAGCACCCAGATATGCCCGACTTCGACGAGGGCGACGGTGACAAGTGCAAAGCATGGATTGCCGAACAGCGCCTGAAGGTGGCGATGCTAAGCCTTGAGTATGCCGACGAAGCCGTTGCCGATCGCTACTTCGAATCCGGCGACCCTGACTATAGCTACTGGGACCCGGACAAGCCAGAGGGCGAAGGCTGGTTCTGCCTGGCAATCCACGACGCCGACGACGGGCCGGTCTGCTGGTGGGCGCGCCGCGAGATGACGCCATGATCGCCCTCACCTGGTTCGCCTACGTGTACTGCTGCAAGGTGCCCCGGGGATGAACCGAAAGGCCAGCGCCTGCTCCTCGTAAATCGAAAGGGTCGCGCTGGCCTTCGACTGCAGATTTTCAACCCGCGGTGCTTCGAGAGTCGGACCCTACGGTGTGGCTAACGCGAGCCTTCGTATTCTTTGCTGAGTTTTCAGCTGCAATTTCCCGAGCTCGACACACACCTCTCGGTAGAGCTGTAGTCATCGTATCTTGGGGCAAGTAATCGTGGGCCTTCAAATACGGGGGCCCCTTCTTTGTCGTAAACACCGATGAATAACTGCGTCCTGCCCTTCCTAGAAAGTCTGGTTTGAACATAAATGAGAGTGCCATCACTTAGCATTTCATTGTGCGATCGACTGTGCAGCTCGCAATCGGGCCAAAGCCAATACGTGGAACCTCTACGCATCATCTCAGCGGCCTCCTTTCTGTTCGAACGTCAACAAAACGAACGCATTGAAAATATTTAGTACGACCAATAAGGAGCGTCCCCCCCCCCCCCCGAAAACTGCCGTTTGTCTGGCGATTTTCGGCGAGCGACTCCCCCATATCCACCTTCTACCGCCCCACGCGGCATGGAACATCATCATGGAAACCGAAATCCTTTCTGACGACGAACTGGCAGAGCTCACTGGCTACAAAGCGAGGGCCTATCAGCGACGCTGGCTGGTTGATCGCCAGTGGGTGTTTGTTGAAAGCCGCGGCAAGCGCCCTTTGGTTGGGCGGATGTACGCCCGGATGAAGTTAGGCATGTTCTCCCCATCCCTCGCTGACACAAACCCGCCCCCGGCGCGTCCGGCCTGGACGCCAGACTTCTCCAGAGTGAAATGATATGCGGCCCCGCAAGACAGAAAATAGGGATTTGCCGCCAGGTATGGTTCGGCGTAAACGCCCCCGCAAGAACGGGACTGTTTGGGTTGGGTATTACTACCGGGATGCGAACGGCAAGGAGCTGTCGCTTGGCAGTGACTTCGACAAGGCAAGGTTGAAATGGGCTGAACTGGAAGCCAAGGCCAAGCCTGCCGACCTGAAGATCATGAAGGGGATATTTGACAGATACGCGCGCGACATTATCCCGAAGAAGGCTCCACGCACCCAGAAGGACAACAGGGCTGAGCTCAAGTATCTACGTGATGCGTTTGATGACGCGCCGATCGATGCCATCACCCCGTCCATGGTTGCGCAGTATCGGGATGCAAGGACGGCCAAGACCAGGGCGAACAGGGAAATCGCCCTTCTGTCCCATGTGTTCAACATGGCGCGGGAATGGGGGTTCACCGACCGGGAGAACCCGTGCGCAGGCGTTCGGAAAAATAAGGAAAAGGTTCGGGACTACTACGCAAACGACATGGTCTGGGCGGCAGTGTATGGACAAGCTCCGCAGGAGCTGAGGGATGCGATGGACTTGGCCTATTTGACAGGGCAGCGCCCGGCCGACGTCATCGCAATGACGAGTGGAGACATCGAGGGAGATTACTTGACTGTGCAGCAAGGAAAAACCAGCAAGCGCCTTCGAATCCAGATGCAGGCCGATGATGTGAAAAATAGCCTGGGCCTTCTCATAGAGGAAATCATGGAAAGGAACAAACAGCAGAGCTCGCAGCACTTCATCCTCAGCAAGTCGGGGATGCGCGTTTCTCAGCAGATGTTGCGTAACAGATGGGATGACGCCCGGGAAGCGGCTCGAACGCTGGCGGTCAGAGAGGGTCGGACTGATGACGCAGAGAAGATCCGCCAATTCCAGTTCAAGGATATCCGACCAAAAGCAGCCTCGGAAATCACTGACATTGCGGACGCGAGCCTCCTGCTGGGCCACTCTGAACAGGAGATCACCAAACGTGTTTATCGTCGTATCGGGGCGATCGCCCAGCCGGCAAAATGAAATAGTTTCGGAACTCCACCCCCTAAAGTTTCGGAACTCCTTCGCTTTCCTGCGCCCAATAAAAAACCCCGCAGACGTTAATCTGCGGGGCTTTCAATAGTGGAGGCCGAGGTCGGAATCGAACCGGCGTAGGCGGATTTGCAATCCGCTGCATAACCATTTTGCTACTCGGCCTCAAAACATCTGCTGTCAGTAGCGCGACATCAAATGCGTAAAACTTGGAGCGGGAAACGAGACTTTAATCCAGCCTCTAACTCTTTGATTACTATGAGTTTTCCGCAACAACTGCCTCGGCAGCGGACGCAATTATGGACTTGTTTGTACGGCCAGGCAACCCCCACGTCAATTTTTCTTCCAAGGTGCGCTGGAGATGACCACCAACATCCAAGTGCCCGCCCCCGGTGGCTTAGGCCCAAGGACGTAAGACGCCGACTGCTGCTTCAGTACTGCCTCCCCAACAGCCCTTTGCTCTCCCCCGTCACACGATCACTCCATGACCAGTAAGTCTGAGATGAGGCGTACTTCTCAATTTTTCCAGATAGCATGGCCCATGTAGAGGGGGGGAATTGACATCGGCAGTAAACTCCGATGTCTGGTTCAGTCGCTATCAGGCAAGGGCCAGAAATCACCAAGAAAATTCGATGAGCGATCTTCAAATGATGGACTCTGCAGCCCGTGCTCGAGACGAAATGACGGCGTTCTGTCCCCATGGAGCAAATTGCAACACAGCAAGGAGGCTGTTTTATGAGGATACGTCACCTACGTTACTTTCTGGTCGTCGCCGAAGAGCTGAGCTTCTCGCGGGCCGCAACCAGAGTCCACATCGAGCCTTCTCCCCTCTCCCGTGCGATTAAGGAGCTGGAGTCTGAGCTGGGGGTCCGCCTGCTCCATCGCACCCAAGGGCGCATTTGCCTGACCTGGGCTGGTGAAGTCTTCCGAGAAGAAGCACGTCGTATGCTTCTACACATGGAGGGCGCACGAACCCGCGTACATGCTGCGGTGCGCGGGTATCGTGGATGGTTGCGCATAGGTCTAACCGATAGCCTTGCCCAGCCTCGACTGACCAGATTATTGGCCCGGTGTCGCGAGGAAGAACCCCTCACCGAAGTCAGGATCGTCGAAATGACGGTCAACGAGATGGTCAAGGCCCTGAATCACGACCAGATCGATGCCGGCTTCACCGTACATACCGAACTCAGCAGCGGGATCGTCAAAGAGGCGGTATGGACAGATCGTCCTGCCATCGCCATCCCCCGGAACCATCCCCTTCTCGCGCTCGACAAGATACCGCTCCACGAAGTTGCCCGACATCCGTTGATTCTCTGCCATCCTGAACGATGCTCGGGCGGGCACGATGTCATTCGCAGTTGGTTCTGCGACCCTGCATTGCCATCATTGAATGTTGCCGAGTATGTGTCAGGCCATGAACCAATGATGATGCTTGTGGCTGCCGGCTACGGCATTGGCGTAGGGCTTGCCTCGCAGATCACCCTGTATAGGCACTCCGATGTGATCATCCGTCCCATCACTGACGATGTACCCAGTACCGCGACCTTCATAACCATGCTCGACAGACCACCATCGGACGAATTGCGTCGGTTCGTCGCTCGTGCCCAGCAAATTGGCAAAGCAACGAACAGCTGATGGACTGCTCTCAAAACGGAAAGTGTGCCCTGTCGTTGGTTGTCAGGACCCTCTTTTTTCGGCAGTTCCCCGACCAGAAATGTCTCCTGACTGCGGAGTACACGTCAGGTCACACTGCGAAACAGGCCAGATGATCGCCGTCATCGCCCCATAGCCAGATGAGAACAGCTCCCACCTCCGTATGACTTTTTTTGTCACCTGGCTGACGAAAAGATTCGAATCTACCAACTCATCAATCACGCAAAAGAGTGCTGCTCCTTTTTGATCTTGAACGCCCTCTGGACGCTGCCAATAGTGAAACGCCTACGGGTCGGCTAGACGCTGTACGCCATCGAATCAGTAGAAATCGGATAAGCCGAATCTCATGGCTCTCCGATGAATCCGGTGGTCAGCACGATCCGATTGTTTGATGCGCCAACGGAGTGACGCTCTTCTACTACGGGTCACGCCTACGAGTGCTACCAAGCGTAAAGGAGTGACCACCATGTCCACTGAGCATATTGCTACTGCGGAGCGCCGTATCCTCCGCCGCGCAGAAGTTGAAGCCAAGACTGGATTCAAGCGCGCACACATCTACAACTTGATGAAAGAAGGTAAGTTCCCCAAGGCCTTACGCTTGGGCGTTCGTGCGGTCGGCTGGGACTCTGCCGAAATCGACAACTGGATCAGCGAACGCCTCAAAGAGCGCGCTTGACACCGCTCCACTACGGAAAAGGAGCGAGCCATGCACGTGATCGCGATCATTTCGACGAAGGGCGGGGTAGGTAAAACCACCGTCGCGGCGAATCTGGGAGGCTTTATCGCTGATGCAGGTCAGCGGGTACTGCTGATCGACCTCGACGTACAACCCACATTGTCGTCCTACTACGAACTCACCCACCGCGCCACCGGCGGCATCTACGAGCTGCTGGCATTCAATGCGCAAACCCTGGCGCAACTGGTATCGCACACAACCATCCAAGGCCTGGATGTGCTGCTGTCCAACGACGAGCACCAGCAACTGGGAACACTGCTGCTGCATGCTGCGGATGGACGCTTGCGCCTGCGTAACCTGCTGCCGCTGTTCCGACCGCACTACGACCTGGTGCTGATCGATACACAGGGCGCACGCAGCGTCATGCTGGAGATGGCCATGCTCGCTGCGGACATGGCCCTCTCCCCGATCACCCCCGAGATTCTGGCTGCCCGGGAACTGCAGCGAGGCACGCTGCAGCTTATCGATGCAATCACCCCATACCGCTACTTGGGTATCCAACCTCCGCCACTGCACTTGCTGCTCAATCGCGTGCAGGCCGTCTCGTCGAACGCCAGGCTGGTTCAGCAGACGCTGCGCCTGATTTTCCGTGAGCATAACGAGGTCCAGATACTGCGCACCGAGGTGCCCGCCATCGAGGCCTTCCCGCGCGCCGCGACGGCAAGCCAACCCGTACATAGGATCGAATACCGACGCCCGACCGGGCGTCAGGCACCGGCGGCCCTGGAGACCATGCGCGCCCTTGCGAGCGAACTTTGCCCGCAATGGCAGGAGCAGTTTGTCGGAGTGACCGGCCGAGCCGGCGGGAGACGTTCACATGTCGAGCGCTCATGAACTCTGCCGCGGCCACAAGCGGCTACTACCGCTGATTGAGTTCGCCCTGAGTGAAGGCTGGGAGGTCAGCCGCACGCCAGGGGGACATATGAAGTTCGTGAAGCCTGGCCTATCGCCGATATTCACCAGCTCGACGGCGAGCGATCACCGGGCAAGCCAAAACGCCTGGGCACGGCTGCGCCGAGCCGAACGGAACTAGCCGGGAGATTGGAATGGCCAATGTCACTCCCCAAGAAATGGCCGGCAAACTGATGGCCGAGGGGTTTTCCCGTTCCGGCCCTGCCGCACAGGCGTTGAGCGATCCGCTCACCGACACCCCGATGGTGGTCACGCTCGACGAGTTGCGCCCCTATGAGCTTGATCCACGCCTGACGCGCAACCCGCTCTACGACGAAATAAAAGCCTCCATCCGGGAGCGCGGCGTCGATGCCCCGCCGCCGATCACCCGGCGTCCGGGTGCCGATCACTACATCATCCGCAACGGCGGCAATACCCGCCTCGCCATCCTGCGCGAGTTATGGTCCGAGACGAAGGCGCAACGTTTCTTCCGTATACCTTGCCTATACCGTCCGTGGCCCGAACGCGGCGAAATCATCGCACTGACCGGGCACCTTGCGGAGAACGAGTTGCACGGCGGCCTGACCTTCGTCGAGCGCGCGCTCGGCGTTGAAAAGGCCCGCGAGCTCTACGAACAAGAAAGTGACAAGCCGCTGTCGCAATCCGAACTCGCCCGCCGCCTCAGCGCTGACGGCTACCCGATCCAGCAGTCCCATATCAGCCGCATGCAAGACACCGTGCGCTACCTGCTGCCCACCATTCCCAACGTGCTGTACAACGGGCTGGGGCGGCATCAAGTCGAGCGGTTGGCGGTATTGCGCAAGGCCGCCGAACTCACCTGGGAAAAATATGCGTGCGGGAAAGCGTTGGCCATCGATTTCGAGACGCTATTCCACGACGTCCTCGCACCGTTCGATGGGCAGCCAGACACCTTTTCCGTCGGGCGGGTCCAAGACGAACTGATCGGCCAAATGTCGGAGCTGCTCGATACCGACTACAACGTGCTGGAGTTGGATGTCGACAGCACCGAGCATCGCCAGCGGGCGGTAAGCAGCCCACCGCTGCTGCCAGTCGAGGCCGCGACCGTCGTCACCACCATCAAAACCGACGGTGCGTCCACTCCCCAGCCGGCTTCGACTCGCAACCATGGCACGGCAGCAGGGGTCGTGGGGGTTGCATCCAACGACACCACCGCCCCGCCTTCACCGGGACCAGGCGCTCCGCCTGGTGAGGGTGGTACCGAAGCGTGCCTGCAGGCTCACATCGTTTCACCTGCCGACAGCACCGAGCGACTGCAGGCCATCCAGCAACTTGTCGCCGAGCACAGCGGCGAGCCCCTACCGGCCTTCGCGGACAATGTGCTGCAGGCGATTCCCGTGCAGGCCGGTGGACTTTTCCCGATCAGCGACGTCTGGTACATCGAGCCGGGATTGGATTCGCCGGATCGTCTGCGCATCCACATTGCGCAGTTCGCGCAAGAAATCGCAGAGGAAGCCGAGCTGGCCGACTGCATCGAAGCGGTCAAAGCCGGTATTGGCTTCACCTGCCTGACAACCCGGCAAGGCACTCAGCCGTTTCTGTTCGGTCACACGGTGCTCGCGTTGCTCCGTGCATTGAGTAGCCACTACGTCGCCGAGCCTTCGCGCCTCGATCAGCGCGATATCCGGCTGGATGACAGCCTGGGTGCACTGCTGCGGGGAACCGATAGAGGGGACGCCCTGCCGCGCCTGAGCGATAACGGGTTGGTCAAGCTGTTCCGTCTGGTCCGGCTGGCACGCCGGCTTTGGGATCTGGAAGCCAATCCAGATGAGACCGACCACTGAAACCGGCCGGAGGGAACCATATGTCGGCACCTCATCCCTTGAACCAAGCGGTCGTCGCCCAAGCCTTGCACGATCTGCGCAACGGCCAACTGCGCCGTTGCCTGTCCATGGGCTTCAGCGAGCGCGAACTGGATGTACTGAAGCAGCCCGCGCTGGTCAGTCTGCTGGCCAATGCCCAGGTGCCGTGGTGCTCTGTGAAGGTGAATACGGACGTCCTCTGGCGCCTGGTCGGCCAGATGAACGACATCGAGCAGGAGATCGCCACGGTCGATCGCATGCTGCGTCTCGGTGCCAGTACCGAAATGGTCAGCAAGTTTTTCGGCCTGACCCATCAGGAAGTAGCCCTGCGCCGCGACATCATAGGGCTGCCCAAACGCCGGGGGCGGCATCCGGTTCTGAATGAAGAACAGGACACGACCCTGTGGAAACGCTGGAAATCCGGCATTACCGAGCGCGGCATCGCGCTGGACGATGACAGCGCGATGCTGGCGCTGACAATGGATCTGGCCGAAGCCCTATCTTTGCCCATGTCCGTGATCTGGGCTGCGATAGGAAGCTGGATCGACCAAGGCCTGGTGTGACCCATGGTCTCGCCGGCAGGCCCCGCCTCCCTTTCAACGCTGCTCGACAACGCCCTGCAGCACCTGGCACCCGCCAAGGACACCGACCCGGCCAGCGATGGCTTCCTCTACAGCGGCAATCGCCATGAAAGCGTACCCCGCGCGCTGTTTCTTGACAGGCGTTTGACGCCGCTGGAACGCAATGCCTGGCAGATCGTCCGGCTCTTGCTCAACGCCGATGGGGTGACGGCGTTCCCCACCTACGATCAGTTGCGCCGCTATCTGGCCTCGACGCCCTGCGCCGAACAGGCTTCGCATGAAACAGTGGCACGTGCGCTGACACTCCTGCGGCTGACGCGCTGGCTCAGCCTTGTGCGCCGTCGGCGCGACCCCAAGACCGGACGCATCAAAGGCAACCTCTACGTCCTCCACGACGAACCGCTCACCCCCTTTGAGGCCATGCAGCTCGACCCTGAATACCTGGGCCTGGTGAGCCATGCGCTCACCCATGCCAGCAAGGCCATTCAGCGCGTGGGTTACTGCGCCATCCGGGAACTCAGCGAAGATCCCATGCTCAGCGGCCGCGCACTGCCGACGCGGCTGCAGGTGCTGGCCCGACGCATGGCCCAGGGTGGCGTGAACCCCCTGGAAAGTTATCCACAGGAGCAGCCCGAACACGAATCCGAAGAAGGCGGCGATGCCCTTCTTCGGAATGGCGAACGGCCCGCTTCGGATTCCGAAGCAGGTGAAAACCCCAGCAAAACCGCCCTTCTTCGGAATCCGAAGCAGGACCGTACTGAAGTACTTAGTAAATCAGTAAGTACAGTACTGCGCGCGCGCGAGCTCCAGGATCTTCGACTGCCCGAGCGTTTTTTGGCGTTGAAGGATGAACAACAGGCCGGTGCCCTGGTGGCTCTGCAGCAGGTGGACGCCGAACTGCGGCAAGCCGTGCTCGACGAATGGGCCGCGCGCTGTCGCAGTAGCGAGGTGCGCAAACCCGCCGGCTATCTGTTCGGCATCATCCAGGCCGCTATCCGCGGCGAATTCAAAGCATGGGCTGGACAGGGGCAGAGCAACGCCGTCGCCATCGAGCTGTCCCCCGCAACCAATCCCCGACCGGCGAACCCCGAGGTCGTCCAGGCACACCTCGCCCATCTGCACGCCCTGCTGAACCAGAAATGACGGCTAGGGAAACGTCCCTGGATCACCCTAGCGCTATCCCCAGGGGATAGTTGCAACAGGCAGCCTTCCCAGCTTGCACAAGCAGGCATCTCCCATCGCGGCGTCAGGCTAACCGGCTGGATCTCCATGGAACTATCCCCTGGGGATAGTTGCAACAGACAGCCTTCCACCATCAACAAACCGGGCAGGCATCGGGTGCGGTTTGTTGACTGACCACCTTCCGTCCGCTGTCCAAGCTGGCGACTCGTTCCTCCACCGCGAGTCGCCGCCATGGCCACCGACAACGCCTTGCAACTGAACCTCGGATCGCTGCGCAGCGCAATGTCGCTGACGCTGCACACCCATCACGCCTCACGCATCTGGCACGGTCGAGCGGCCAGCGACGGGAAACCCGGCATCGTCGGTTTGAACGGTTTCATCGCCATCGCCAACAAGATCAAGCGCGGCTCCGAGCAGGACGACCCTTACTCGGACTGGTGGATGCTGAGGGTCGAGGAAAAGTTGTCGCAGACCAAGGACACGTTGCTGGCCTTGCGTGAACAGGTCGACCAGGCCCTGTCCGACGTGCCACCAGCGCTGTCGCTGGGCGAGAACATGAACGTGCAGCCGGTGAAACTGCCGCTGTTCGTGAACGCGCAGCTCGGCTTCCTCGCGGTGTACTTGCTGGCCGACTACGACGACCTGGCGCGCAAGCTGATCCTGGCCCACCACACGGCGCTGATTGATCGCAGCACGCTCGAACGCTGGCTCAACGAAGGCGCCCACGCGCTGCGCAGCCTGTTCTCGCTTGCGCAGCAATATCGCTTCTCGGGCTGCACCCGGGATGACTTCGCCGCCAAGAATGCCGCAGCCAGGGCCACCATCGAGAAATACGGTGAACTACCCCAGGACGTGTTCGAAGGCACCCGGCGCTCCCGCTACGCACCGCCCATCATCCGTCGCTCGGCGCTGGCAGTGCCTGCAAGCCAAGGGACAGCGGACGCCAGCGACGACGATTTCCAGACTGAAACCAGTGAAAGCGCGGTTGCTGCGGCAGCCGACGAGGGTGAGCCAGCATGACGACCATTCCGGCATCTGGGCCAACTCGCCGCTTTTACCCGCTGGAACAGGCTGACTTCCAGCGCTTGGAACACGCAGCCTCTCTAAAAGGCCTTTTGAAGCCTTTTAAAGGTAAGGGGACGCTTACCGAGTGGGCCAGCCAGTGCCACGCGCTGCGCGACGGCTTGATCGAGCTGGCGCAGCGGCGCGTCCTGGCACAGGCGGACGCCTACCCCTTCCGTCTGCTGCCCGTGCAACTGGCCCAGCAGACCACTGGCGCAGGCACGACCTTCTTGCGCTGGCGCAAACCCGACCGTTCGGCAATGGGCGTGGCGCTGTGGCAAGAACTGATCACCAGTAACGCCACGCCCGACACGCTGGTCGAAGAGCTCTACGCCATGGAGCTGCAGCGCATCGTCCTCAACATGCAGATCAGCCTGCTGCACACGCTGGGCCGCCAGGCCCAGGAATGCGCTAGCAAAGTGGCCCAGGCACACGCCGCCTATCTGCTCCGGTGTGACGGTGCCACCTCTGAACGCGAGTACGGCCCACAAACCAACTGAGCACACCCACCTCCTCCCGCCTGCGCCAACCGCTCTCGGCGCAGGTCATTTCACCCCAACCAAGGAGTTACCCCATGAGCACGTTCTTTATCGGTGAAGGCAACATCGGATCTGCGCCGGAGTTCCACGAGTACCCCAACGGCAACGAAGAACCACGTCGGGTCTTGCGTCTGAACGTGTACTTCGACAATCCCGTTCCTGCCAAGGACGGCAGCTACGAGGATCGCGGCGGCTTCTGGGCACCCGTCGACTTGTGGCATCGGGACGCCAAACACTGGGCCACGCTGTTCCAGAAAGGCATGCGTGTCGTCGTCCAAGGTCGCGAGGAGCGCGACGACTGGAAGGACGACAACGACAACTCACGGACTACCTATCGGATCAATGCCCGTAGCGTGAGCATGCTGCCCTACCGCATCGAGGCTGTATCGCTCAGTGCCAAGCCGGGCAGCTCAGAACCGGAACCTCCGGTCGAACAAGCCGCCCAGTGACCAGCCGCCTCTCGGTGGACCTATACCCTGGGGATAGGTCCACTGGATTCCATTGAGTTCCAGCGCACACAAGATGAAGAAGCGGATACACCAGAAACGAAAACCGTGAGTTCTTTCTGCAGAATCAGTTGCCCCACTCTTCCGGGTAAGACCTGCACCGTTCTTCGAACTCATGAGCAAAGCATTGCAGCCTTGTACAGCCCAGCCGCATGCCTTAGGTCAATTCAGCTCCAAATCCAGATTGGCTGCAATATGAGCGACCAACTCCAACGGTTTCTTGGATTCGGAAATCTGGAACATCAAGTCGCGCTTACTCCGTGGCAGCAACTTGGCGCAGCGTTTTGCCGTGCTACGCACCGCCGCGTCCGTACCATGGATCTTGGCCGCCAGGAGCACAGCCAAGGTGGCATCCGAAATCATCATCACTCAACCACCCATCAGCGGAGCAGGCACTGCATCCAGCTAGTTTTCTCAAGCCCATACAGGCGCGCTCAAAAAGCCAAACGATACTGATAGGACGTTTTCAGCAAAGCAAGACTTTCGGCACGCCCTATCGATAACCGTCCTCCACCCAATACGGCGACTTGGGATTCGGTTTATCACACTCAACCGCGTTTGGATCCTGCGATCTTGCAGCCAGCTCTTCTAGGCCCTGCATCATAAAGGTCATTCCGTGCGCGTATTTCTTTGCGAAAAGCCCTCCCAGGGCAAAGACATCGCTCGTGTGCTGGGTGCCGGCCAACGCGGCAACGGCTGCTACAGCGGAGCCGGCACCGTCGTGACCTGGTGCATTGGTCATCTGATCGAGTCTGCACCACCGGAGGCCTACGGCGAGCAGTACAAGCGCTGGTCCATCGAGCAGCTTCCCATCATTCCCGAGCGCTGGCGCGTCGAGCCGAAGGCCACAACCGCCGCGCAATTCAAGATCGTCAAGCAACTCGTCGGCCAGGCCAGCGAGCTGGTGATCGCAACCGATGCCGATCGCGAAGGCGAGATGATTGCTCGCGAGCTGATCGACCTGTGCGGCTACCGCGGGCCGATTCAACGGCTGTGGCTGTCGGCACTCAACGATGCGTCAATCCGCAAGGCGCTGAGCGCGCTGAAGCCGTCGAACGAGACGCTGCCGCTGTACTACTCAGCGCTCGCTCGTTCCAGGGCGGACTGGCTGATCGGGATGAACCTGAGCCGGTTGTTTACCGTGCTCGGGCGTCAAGCCGGCTACGACGGCGTGCTCTCGGTCGGTCGGGTGCAAACTCCGACGCTGGCACTGGTGGTAGCCCGCGACCGCGCGATCGCCCGCTTCGTTTCGGTACCGTATTGGGGCGTCGAGGTCGCGCTATCGGCGGGCGGGCAATCCTTCCTCGCCAACTGGATCGCACCGGACGGCTGTACCGATGACGCCGGTCGCTGCTTGCAGCAGTTGGTGGCACAGCAAGCAGTCGATCGCATGCGCGCTGCCGGCAGCGCCCAGGTGGTGTCGGTCGAGACGGAGCGGGTGCGCGAAGGCCCGCCGCTGCCATTCGACCTGGGTACACTCCAAGAGGTGTGCTCTCGGCAACTCGGGCTGGACGTGCAGGAGACGCTGGACATCGCACAGTCCTTGTACGAGACGCACAAAGCCACAACATACCCACGTTCTGACTCGGGCTACCTGCCCGAAAGCATGTTCGCCGAGGTGCCGGCCGTGCTCGATGCCGTGCTCGCCACCGATCCCAGCCTGCGCCCATTGCTCGACCAGCTCGACCGTACTCAGCGCTCACGCGCCTGGAACGACAGCAAGGTGTCGGCCCACCACGGCATCATTCCGACCTTGGAACCGGCCAACCTGTCGGCCATGAGCGACAAGGAGCTGGCGGTCTACAAGCTGATCCGCGCGCACTACCTCGCGCAGTTCCTGCCGCATAACGAGTTCGACCGCACGACGGCCCAGTTGCTGTGCGGCGGCCAGAATCTGCAAGCCATCGGCAAACAGGTGATCGTCTCCGGCTGGCACCAGGTGCTGGCCGTACCGGACGCGGACGACGCGGACAGCGAATCGGCACCGCGCAGCCAGGTGTTGCCAGCCTTGCGCGACGGGCTGTCCTGCCAGATCGGCCAGGTCGCTCTGAAGGCACTCAAGACGCTGCCGCCCAAACCCTACACCCAGGGCGATCTTGTCAAGGCCATGAAAGGCGTCGCCAAGCTGGTCACTGATCCCCGACTGAAGCAGAAGCTCAAGGACACTACGGGCATTGGTACCGAGGCGACGCGTGCCAGCATCATCAGCGGCCTGCTTGGCCGCGGCTATCTGCTGAAGAAGGGCCGCGCCATCCGTGCGTCGGATGCCGCATTCACACTCATCGATGCAGTGCCAACGGCCATCACCGATCCCGGTACGACCGCAGTCTGGGAACAGGCCCTGGACATGATCGAGGCCGGCGGCATGACGCTGGACACCTTCGTCGAAAAGCAATCCATCTGGATCACGCAGCTCGTGCAGCAGTATCGCGGCACCAGCCTGTCCATCAAGCTGCCCGAAGGACCGGTCTGCCCGCTGTGCGGTGGTGCCACTCGACAGCGCACGGGTAAGACCGGTGCCTTCTGGTCCTGCCGCAGCTATCCCGATTGCAAGGGCACCCTTCCTGTCCAGAAGGGCCAGCAGGCCGGCGTAAAACCCAGAGCGGCGCGCAAGCCGCGACAGATTTCGACATAGGCCGGATGGCTCATCTCCCCCATCGTATCGACTACGGTTGATGCGCATACCTCGCTCCCGCGGGGAACCCAGCACGCACATCCTTCTGCAACGTGTGCCCGTCGCCGGCGTTTCGCCGGCCAGACGAGAAGGCGGATTCATCCGCAGTCCGTACCTCACGGACACTCTGATCTGTGTGGTTTCCGCAGCCCCGAAGGGTCCCCTGGCGCCTTGTCTCGATGACAGGACGAGCCGCCAGGAGATCCTTCGGGTCGAACGGTATTCAGTGCCGGCACCCACCGGCGAAACAACGGGTTCCTTTTGTACGCAGATGCGTGCCAAAGGATTTCGGCCCCAGCCACGACAAGGGTCGAGTGCAATCGCTGCGACAGCGGACGGCTTTGACGACGGCCAATCCCTGAATCAGCTCACAGGTGGTTTCTTCCTCGACAGCCGAAGGCCCAGGCCTTCGGCGCCTTTCTCCTGCCTGCCCGAAATCGCCGGCTCGACGAATCCTCGTCGAGCCCATAAACGAATGCACCCTCTGACCTTCCCCTCCCGCAATCGGGAGGTCGCCGGTTTCCCATTTCCCGCTGACTCACTCCCCTACGCAACTCGATGCTGCTCCGCATGTGTCGTCGGCCTCGGTCGGCACCATGCCAGCAGCACGGATCCTTGGCTGCACCGCGGAATCCCCCGCGCTGATCCGACCAGTCCGCTTCGCACCACCGTGCGGACGAGCGCCAGCAAGGCGTCGGTGCCTTGTTCCATTCCAGCCAGGAGGCTCTTCCATGTCCCATGCACCTTCCGCGTCGCCCAGCGCCACCCAGGCCCGAGCCGAATCCGTCGGTTATCTGGCCCTGACCTATGTAGGGAAACGCCTGCCCCTGCAGGTACGCCACAGCGCCGCCGGCTACTTCATCGGCACCACCGACGAAAACGGACCGGTCTCGCGCGAGTCCTTCGATTACTTCCGCTCGTATCAGGCTGCCGACCAGGCCCTGGCCACTGGGTGCTGGCAACAGCGCCTCCACCCCTGAATCCAATTCATCGGGAGAACGCCATGAACCAGTCTTTCCCCCAAGACGTACTTGATCAGATCGCGCGGGAGATCCTGCACTTCGACAATGCGCCTGCAGCCTTTTTGGAAGCCTGGAAACGAGGCATCCAAATCGCCGGCGTCGAATGGTTCGGCGATGGCACCCACGCAGGGCTGCAGCAAGCCAGGAGCAAGTGGGAGCTGCGGCCGAATTTGCCGAGAGTCAACGACGCCCTGGGTGTTCTGAGCAGCGGCCAGCGGATGTTTCTGTCCGCCATGGTCAGCTTTTACAACGCCGCTGAAGGCGGCGCGCTGCTCAAACGCTGCCAGTTCGAGGGGCTTGCCGATCTCGGCGGTCTCGATCTCGAGCGCCGCAAGGTCATCGCCGACCTGCTGCTCCACTACCACGGCTGGTAAGCCTGCTCTAAACCGCCATTTTTCTCACACCCCACGAGGGACATGCGTCCCTTGGGGCCATGTCCCTCTTTTTCGACAGGAGCGACAACATGTCCCCTCATCCCAACCCCTTCCTCCGCGACTACCAGAATCTGCACATCAGCCGCAGCCTGTTCATCACCTACGAAGACGACTGCCCTCCGGCCTGGCGTCCGCTGCACCCTAGCCAGGCGCACCTGTCCGACGATCAGGTCGCGCATTTCCCCTGCTTCTTCAACGACGACTTCGCGTTGATCACCGAGGGCCAGGAAATCCCTGATGAGCTGGAGGCTCAGTGCCAGAGCGAGGGTGTGGTCCGAACCGTAGTCTATGCCGTCAACGGCGACGACTTCGGCCAACCTGTCCATGTCGGTGATACCTACGCCGAAGACGCCGCGCGTGAAGTCGTGCGGCGGCTTCGCTTCGAGACCGGCCACTACAGTCGCTGCTGGGAGATCAGCACCGCACATATCACGGAGGATGCGAATCGCTACCTGGAAGAACTGGCGGACATCGCCACACCAACCGGGTTCCTGTTTGTCGCCTTTCGCATTCCGTACAGTCCCGCAATTGGCGTGAAGCTGATCGCCACGCCCTGGACCGACACCAATCTGGAATACGTCGAAGGCATCTCCACCGAGCAGCTGCGGCAGGAACACTTGAGCAAGTGCATGCCGGAATCCCTCGTCGAGGTTCTTCACCTGGCCGCACTGGCTGATGTGCGAATGCTGGTGTTCGATGCCGATGCATCGAATCTGGATGGACTGAAGCTCTACGACGAATAGCCCTTTCGAGCCCCACCCGGGGCTCTTCTTATTTGTGGAACCCGGTAGTGGCGCGTTACCGATTTCCGGACGACTGCCACCGAAGCGTACCCCACGCTGGCCTCATGTTCGCTGGCGTAGCCGGCAGCATGCCCAGGCAGTCGAGACCTTCGAGACTGCGGTGCGGTTCATCGCACTGGTTGCTCTGTTGCTCCAGCGCATGTCGTGCCATCCACCCAACCCACAGGGGACATCCTCCCTTGCGGGCGGGAGTCCCTTGTTTTCATCAAGGAGTCTCCAATGGATACCCAAGCCATCCGCGCAAAAATGCCCGTTCTGGTTGCCGGTCATGTTCCGCGCAATGTCCGCTCGTTCAAGTTCAATATCTTCGACGGCCAACCCAAGGTCTCGACGTTGGGCTTCCACATCGATCCCCGACCGTTCGAGGGCAAGGTGATCGCCGCCACCGGTGAGGCCATCATCGTCAAAACCGGCCGTGCCGAATTCGCTGTGCTCGATCGCGCACTGCTGACCGAAGTGCCTGACGAGGGAACCAAGGTACAGGTCCAGCCGTATGCCCGACGCCGTTTCGACGGTCTGCGCGCGGACACGCCGGAAGAACGCACCGAGTACACCGCAGACGGAACGCCCTATACGGTGCAAACGCACATCATCGGTTCAGCACCGGCCAAGCTGCCGATCCCGCAACCACGCTGCCCGGAGTTGCAGGAGCTCATCAATCAGCTTGAACAGTTGGCTGCTCCGGACGGCTTCCGCCGCGTGACCCACTTGCTGGTGGATGCCGGCGCACGGGACTTCTCCTTCGTCGACCCGCTGCCCGACGACATCATCAAGACGCCTCCGGCAATCAGCTTCACCGTTGCAACAGCGAAGTTCCAGGGGCAGGTCACCGTGCTGTACGAACGTGCCGATGATCTCTATGCGATCGAGCTGAAACGCGACGGGGAACTCGTCGAACGTGTCGATCAAGTGTTCTTCGACTCGCTCGGCGAAACGCTGGAGCGACTTATCGACGACGGTAGTTGGCGGCGCATCCACGTGCAGTGCCTGTCTGGACCCAAACCTGTCCGTCACTGAGCAGCAGGAGATCAACCATGTCCCTTCGATTCAAAGGCGCAGAACTGCGTCCCGTGCTTGCCGAAGCGGTTGCCAACCAGTGCCGCGTGGTCCTGGCCAAAGACCAGGGCGTGTACTTCCTTGCCGAACGCCGTCCTGAGGACGGGTGCCAGAAGCTGCTCGTCTACGCCGTCGGCTGCAACCCTGACGTCGACCCATTCGACGACTGGTGGGAGCTGGCCAGTGCCGAGCTCGGCGGCGATGACTTCGGTGAGTTCTTCGACGCGCAGGCCAGCGTGTTCGCACACATCCTGAACAGCGAGGACGACCTGGAGCTGTCCGCTACCGCCACACACCTGTCCCTCAAGCCAGTACCGCCGACGTCAGGCGGCAACTGATCCTCTCCACCACAGCCCCCGCTCGCGGGGGCTTCTTCTGTTTGCACCGCCCCCTCGTTCGCGTACACACCGTATCCAGACCGCACTGGTCTTCCTCGCCGACTGACGCCGGCCTGACCCAGGAGACGCCTGCATCCGCGACCCGCTCAAGGTCGACCACCTCACCTGCATCAGCTCAGTGGCGGCCGCACCAATACCTGCATGCGCTGACGCTGCTGCAGGCCAGCAACGGATTACCCCGGACACCATGGTCTGTTTTCGGTCAGCGGCAACAGGCAAGAAAGTAAAGACCACCTTACGCTTGGCACGACTGCGCCGAACGCTGGCAGGGGGAATCACGAGAGAGAAGCAGTATCCTCCAAGCCACTCAGGTGAGCTGCGGTCTGCTGTGCTTTTTCCAGATCGAGATACATCGTTGCGAACGACTCCATAAGCAGCTCGGGAGGCAGCGCCCAATCCCACTTTTCCCTGATCATATTTTGCACGTCCCGGAGGACCGTACTCGCCTTAACCTCCTTTAAAGCCGCAACCTCTCGAAGCTTGCTCTCAAGCAACGCCCCTCCCCCCTGCACTTCGATGACCAGTCCTGAGCTCTCATTGGGCAAGCCGACATATTCGAGAAGAATGGCCAAGGCATCATTGGTCCAATCTCCCTGCCAGGTGAAAAGGTAGGTTCTGCCTCCACTCTCAATAAAGTTGTTCTGATGGCCCAGCCCAAGATCAGCAAAGTTTTTCCGGGCCTCCGCCAGCAGCCGTTGTGCCACTAGATCGAGGTAGGGATAAGCCTCCGTTTCCTGCAGTACGGTTTTCATCTCTTGCCGAACATTGTCGTGAACTCGAGCAGCCAAACCGTCGAAAGCCGGGGGGGCTCCTCCCGGGGAGGGCTTGACGGCGATCACTTTGCCTTCCGTATCAACATCAATCACCTGCCAGCGACGCCCGGCGAAGATGATGCGCTGCTCAGCACTCAGAGGTCGTGAGACAGGCAGAGCGCCAAGAGGTCTTCCATCGCAAACAACTCGGAACTCTTCATTGCTGGTGAATGCACTGTAGAAGTCGTAGTGATTGATCAGCCGCTCACCCAACTCACCAGGCAGCAAGAGCCCGGCCTGCTCCTGAACGATCAGATCTCGTTCACCCAAAGCACGCAGGAGGTTCAGAAAGCTGTCCCGCTCGACAGCCAAGAAAGGGCCATTGCGTACTAGCGTTCCCCATAACTCTGCCGCAGTGGCACCACCTCGTTGCGCAATCACCGAGAGGCATTGTTGCACCAGGGTCGACAAATGCAGGCCCTGTGGTCTTGGCGGTTCAAACCATCCCCTCATCAGTAGCCGGATCATCGCGATGCTTTGTACCAATCCTTGGCGCAAGCGATCTGACATTGGAGAATCATCCGTCAATCGACGCTCCTTGCAGTATCCACGCAGGATGGCTGCCTCTCCTGGGCGACGTCCAGAGCGTCCAAGACGTTGGCGCAAACTGGCAACTGAAGGCGGCGGACCTATCTGCACAACGGTTCTGATGCTGCCAATGTCGATGCCCAGCTCCAGCGTGGTGGTACAGATCGCAGTCGCCGGTCGGTCTCCCGTCTTGAGGGCCCGCTCGGTATCTTCCCTGATATCTTTCGACAGGCTGCCATGATGTGGCCAGAACTCATTAGGTACACCATCTTGCTCGCAGCGACGCCGTAGCTGATCAGCAAACCATTCGACCTGAGTCCTGCTGTTAGGGAACACCAAGTTGTTGCTTCCCCGCAGCACCTGGAAGAGGTGCTCGGCAATTGTGTGATCTGAATCCGATTCGTCTTCTGGGCTCTCCTCCTTTTCGGGCTGTTGGGGTGTGTCTTTCTCTGGCTCCTGAATGCCTCTGATCTGAATTTTCAGAATTTGTCCCGAACCTTTCGATTCGATCACCGTCACCTTGCTCGGGGCAGCTGGGCGCAAGAAGGTAGCAGCCAGCATCATGTCGCCCAATGTGGCTGACAAACCTATCCTCGGGAGAGGACGTCCGATCACCTGCTCCACCCGATGCATCAAAGACTGAAGTTGCTTGCCTCGCTCACTGCCGATAAAGGCATGCAGCTCATCGATCACGAGGTAGCGCAGGTTCGCGAAAATTCCGGGCAGGCTCGTCCCCCGGTTCACGAACAGTGCTTCAAGAGACTCCGGGGTGATCAACAGCACGCCTTCAGGGGATTTGAGAAAGCGGTGCTTGCGGCTCGACGAGATATCGCCGTGCCAGGCAATGACGGGAATCTCGAGTTCGTCGCATAGCGTGCTCAATCGCTCCCATTGGTCATTAATCAGTGCCTTGAGCGGACTGATGTAAAGCACTGAGCCTGGCGGTTCCTGCTGCTTCAGCAGGTTCGTCAGAATGGGTAGGAATGCGGCCTCGGTTTTACCGGCCGCCGTCGCCGCGGCGATGATGACGTCCTGATCCGCACCGAGTAGTGCGGGGATGGCCCGCTCCTGGGCATCACGTAGTGAGGTCCAGCCTTCCATCCAGATCCAGCGCTGAATTCGGGAGTCAAGAAGGCTCAAGCCCTCCGACTCAGAGCTGGAAGGTTGCAAGTTCATCGTCGGCATTTACTTGAGTATCGGCCTCGCCGCCTCTATCCGGGCTCAGCTCCACAGCCCCCAACAAATGTCTCCAGTCCGCGCCCGGGTTCTGCTCCAGCACGGCCAGCAAGTTGATGAATGCAGTGATAGTGGTGCGGGGTGTACGGAAATAGGCATCCCCCAACCGTTGGTTGCAATGCGCCATGAACAAAGGCAGCGCCTCGTCAGGCAGGAGGTAGCGTGCGCTGTCGCCCGAGGCGTAGACATGGCGCAGCTTCTGGAGAAGTACATAGAAGTCTTCGGGTGTCAGGCTCGCCAGGCGGATGACCGGTCCTGACAGGTCCACCAACCCAGACTTGGCGAAACTGTTTTCGGCCAGACGCGACTGCAAAGCCGGATAGCTGTACAAGCCGCGGCGGGTATCCATCAGGAATTCGGGGGTGCCTCCGAGCACGAATCCAAGGCCTTCGGCAGAACCCTGCAAGGAGTCGTTGAGGATGCGCAGGATCTGTTCGTAGTTGGCGTTACGTGCCTGGGTATTAGCTAGCTTATAGAGATTGACCAGCTCATCCAGGCAAACCATCAACCCCTCAAAGCCTGCCAAGCGGACAAACCGAGCCAGGAGTTTGAGCTGATCATAGACGGAAGCATCGTCGATGATTGTGCGTACACCCAAGGCAGCGCGCGCGTCGGTTCTTGTGGTGAACTCACCTCGCAGCCAGCGGATGGCATCGGCCTTGAGCTGTTCGTTGCCCTCCTCGAAGCCCTTGCAATAGGCCGCGATCACATCAGCGAAATCATAGCCGTTGACCATCTCGGTCAATTGGCCCAGTTGTTCGCGTATCACAGTCTCGCTGTCCTTACCGGACGCCTTGGCCTCGCTCTTGGCTTGGGATATGAACCTTTCGACAATGCCCTGCAAGGCTCCGCCATCAGGCTTGGTACGCGTGGACATGTTTTTCGCCAACTCGGCATAAAGCGAGCGAGCCTGGCCACCGGAGGCATGGAGCCGGCGATCGGGATTCAGATCCGCATGCATGGTCACGAGCTTGCGCTCCATCGCAATGGCGCGCACAAGATTCAGGAAAAAGGTCTTTCCCGCGCCGTACTCACCAATTACGACTCGAAACGCTGAACCGCTCTCGGTCAAGCGCTCGACATCACGAATGAGCGCTTCCAGCTCACCAACCCTACCCACCTGGATCAGGTGTTGACCTGCTCGAGGAACGACTCCCGCACGAAGGGACTGAATAACCGCATCGCGATCTTTAGCTCTGATGCTGCTCATAACGGTAGTTTTCCCATGATGTCAGGATTGATCTCGAGGGGATCTTCACCTTCGGTAATAGGCATATCGAAATGCTCGAAGGCCATGTCGTTAATGTGCTCAAGCGCGCCATCGAGCATGAGATCCATATCGCTGGCCACCGCTTCCAACTCCTCTCGTGACCATTCCATCCGAGAGACAAGCAAGCGAAGGAAGGCCGAGTGATCAGCATCCAGCCCACAGATGCTACTGGTGTCATCCGAAGCGCCACTGTTATCGGGCTCCTCAGGCTCGACGATTTGCTCATCTACGAAAACTTGGGCCAGCAACGCCGACACCTGCTCGGTTTCACGTTGTAGTTGGGCAATCCGCTCATGATCCAGCGTGAAGCCAGTCATCGACGCTGACGATGCGGAGGAAGGTGATATCGACGCAACCGTAGGAGCAGTGCTCGTCGACGCGGCACTAGCTGCCACATGGAGGTCTCCGTATAGGAGCTGAGAGTCCAGTTGAAGAACCTTGTAGACACGCTCAAGCAACTTTACTTCCGCAGGGCTCACCTCCCCATCCGCTTGAGCTAGGTGGGCAAGGAACGCCGCCACAGTTCGCTTCGCCGAAGTGGTCAGCGGTTCCAGCTTTTTCTTCAGGCTTTGCAAGGTCGGCGGCTGGTTGAGTTTTAGACGGAGGTGGGCCTTCAGGCGCTTGCGATGCGCCCCACTCAAGTGGCTCCAGGAATCGACGTGACGGGACAGCAGCATGATCTCTTCTGGAGATGTGTCGCCATCCGCCGCAGCAACGGCACAGGCTAGATCCAAGGTGACTGAGGCGGCATTGTAAGCGGGAGAAGCTCGTAGATCCCCGTCTTCTATCTGGGTGGCAAACAGCGCTACGGTATCTTCCGCCTTAGGTGTTTTGCTGCCGGCTAATACATCCGGTTCAATGCCGATATGCAATGACTCCAACGCGCGCGCCAGCGCGATCACCTTGTCCCGCGAAAGAGCTCCGGCACTTTTCAGTCGCCCCGCCAGTTCGCCGAAACTCATGACCACCATGCCGTCGCCTATGCGCTGCTTCAGCGCATCCAACTCGGCACGCGCAGCCGCCGGCCACAGCATGATGGGAAGCTGCAGCAAGCCTTCCAAAGCATCGGGGGTATCGGGATTACGACCTAGGTATCGGCTGTAGGGCTCCAGCTCCGTCGTGCATTCGTCGACTATCTGCTGAAGTTTTTTACGGGGTGTTGAAGTTGCTGTTACGTCGGGGATATCACCGAACCCCTCGAGCGTTTGAGCCGGCAAGGCAGCCGACGCTGTGTTGTACTGCAACTTCAACCTGGTCTTGTTCAGCGGCAGAACCATGCCGTCGCCATGAAGCTGCTCATACTTGATCTTGAACAACGCGGCGAAGGCGTCCTGGCAACGGCTCACAGGCGTCCGTTTGCCAATACTGTGATCCGCCAGCGCCCAGGACAAGGCCCATGTGGCAGGCACACGCTGCTTGTCGGTAGCTAGTTGCCCCAGACCAATACGCAATTCCATGGGCATTTCATAACCGTAGGCCTGGTTGTCCGGAGGCGGTGCCAAATAACGTTTCGGTGGGGTCTCACCCATGCGCAGAAACGCGAGAAACCGGCCAGCGTAGTTGCTGAATGAACCGCTCCCCCCATAGATGACAAGAAGGCGCTCGACTTCCGACACGATGCCGGGGATTTCGGAAGCGACATTGGGATCGTTCTTCGCATCAACGAATACACGCCGCTCAAGGCCGTAGAAGAACAGGAATACGTAGCCGATATTGGTATGAGGTGCTTTCCGCCCACTGGACAGCCATTGCAAGTAGGCGCGACGCGCCTCGGCGGAAATCGAGTCGTAACTGGACCAGTAGCCAGTCAGCCGCTCGGCGATGTCGATAACACCACGCGCAATCTTGAGTTTGGGGTTGATCAAAGATGGCTCGGGTGCAGCATAACGATCAGCTCGCCCAGTACCGACATAGATCATGCCGCCTGGAATCTTTTCTCCGGCTACCTCAACGAATTCACCAGCCGGAATCCAGCGGACATTTTCATCCATCAGTGTCGCCGGCGCACTCGGCAGGCGATATGAGGATGGCTTCGAGACCTCGAGGGTAACCGTGAAAAATTCTGTGTCCGCTAGCCGCCTGACTTTCTCCTCCGCAGCAGGTGCCAGTTCCTGGGGGCTGCCTGTATAGGCCTGATCTTGGATTTCGACCTCGTCCAGAGAGAACACTAGGCCACGATTTGGATCAGCCTCTAACGCTCTCGGCCGATTTCTTGAAGATGGAGGGCGGTGCTGTTGATGCGCCACAGGGGGAGGGGTTTTGGGTGCGTTGCTGTTGGCCTTTACGGTCAGCCAAACACCGAAGCCGATAATCCCGATTCCAGCAAGAGCAATCCAGGCTTCTTTAGGGATAGAGGCAATCGCTCCCAGGAACAGGACTCCGAGGATAGCCACCCCGGAAATTTCAGATTTGTTTCTTCGCTTCCTTGCCATCAGATCTGATCGCCTCTCTAAATCAATACTGGCCCATTGTCAGTATCGGTAATTTAAGCCCAACAGCCAATCTTTTTGATCCCGGGGATGCTGCCTCGTGAAACACTTTTGCTTGCGTCTCCAGCTCGCTTTTGGTGGCGAATCGTTCGGAGTCTGCTATTGCGGCGACTGACGAATAAGGTCACCGGCAGTAGCCGATTCCCCCTGGCCGGGGACATCGCACAGCGCCAGGCTCACCTCATGTTCCGCTGACGTCGTCAGCGACATGCCAGGCAGCTTCGGTCTTCAAGGCTGCCCACGGTTCCCCCGTGTGACCGACCCCGTTCGCACCGCATCCCTCGCGCGAACAACTACCGGCTTGCCGATGGTGGATGCAGATGTTCCTCAACCCACCGCGGGGTTACGCACCTCCCCGCCTTGGGTCGGTGTGTCTTCGCTTTCTTGTTCTCAAGTCAATGGAGATTCACCATGACCCACACTGCTTCCAACCAGAAGTCGTACTTCGATATCCACACCTCCGGCATCGGCTACATCCAGCGTGCCCGTGAGGTTCCGGTGAATGGCGGCCGCAAGGCGCAACCCTTCCTCGCCTGCACCATCGCCGCGCTGGTCGGCCCTGCCAAGGACCCGGTTCTGCGCTACTTCGACGTGAAGGTCTCCGGGGCCGAAGCCAAGAAACTGGTCCAGAACTACATCGGTGTCGATGATCCCAAGCATCGCCCGCTGGTGCGGTTCCGCCTGGGCGACCTCTGGGTCGATCCGTTCATCCGTCCCAGCGGCGAGCACAAAGGCAAGGCCGCTGCCAGTCTCAAGGCCCGTCTGCTGAAGGCCGAGTTGATCGACCGCGCCGAGCTGGCACAAGTCGAACAGCATGAGCTGATCACCCACGGGATCGGCTACCTGAATCGTCCCAAGGACGTCACGCCTAAGGATGGTGATCCGTTCCTGGCGTGCTCCATCGGTGCGCTGGCCGGGCCAGTCGATGATCCGGACTACCGCTACATCGAGACCATCGTCACCAACACGGATGCCCAGCACCTGGTGCGTCGCTGCGTCCAGGCCGTCGAAGCCGAGAAGAAGGTGCTGATCGCCTTCAAGCTCAACGACATGCGGGCCGATCCGTACCTACGCACCAAAGGCGAGAAGGCCGGTGAAGCGGCTGCCACGCTGGAGTCCAAGCTCATCCACATCGGCCTGGTCAAGGTCGATGGCGAGCAGGTCTACCCGCTGAAGTCCGAGGCACCCGTCACCGAAGACGCACCTGCGCCCGAAGAAACGGTTGCCGCCGAGGACGAAAACGAGGGGCCGCAATCCAGCGAACCCGAGCAATCACCTGTCGAGGAGCCCGCTCTGGCGGCTTCGTTCTAGCCCGCGAGGCCCGTCCTGGGCCTTGTCCTTCATCCCTCGTCCATGCCCCGGCACCTCGGTGTCGGTGGCATGCGATCGAGCTGTTTTCCACCCCGCCCCGCTCGCGGGGCTTTTCATCCCATGCAATCACCCGTGCCGGGCTGCCCGCCTCCACGCGCCGATTGCCGCATTGTTCAAGGAGTCAGCCATGCAACTCGCATCTCGTTTTGCACCCCGTTCTCCGATACTGCGCGCGGACCGTCCCCTGTCGGACGATCAGATTCGCTCGGTGGTCCCGTCAATCTTCGCGGAAACCCCGCATGAAAGCCGATCCGAGCGTTACAGCTACATCCCCACCGCCTCCGTGCTCGCCGAGCTGCGCAGCGAAGGATTCCTACCCTTCATGGTGTGCCAGACCCGCGTGCGCCATGAGGACCGCCGCGAATACACCAAGCACATGCTGCGTCTTCGCCACGCCAGCCAGATCAACGGCGACGAAGCGAATGAAATCATCTTGCTGAACTCGCACGACGGCACCAGCAGTTACCAAATGCTCGCCGGCATGTTCAGGTTCGTCTGCCACAACGGACTGGTCTGCGGTGACACCCTGGCCGACGTGCGCGTGCCCCACAAAGGCAACGTCGCGCACCAGGTGATCGAAGGTGCCTACGAAGTCCTGAAAGGCTTCGAGCGGATTCAGGAGTCCCGCAACACCATGCGCATCATCACCCTGGACGAGGGCGAGCAGGAAGTGTTGGCCCGCTCTGCACTGGCGCTCAAGTACGACGCGCCCGACAAGGTGACGCCGATCACCGAGGCTCAGGTGCTGACGCCCCGACGCTTCGACGACCGGGGCGGCGACCTGTGGTCCACGTTCAATCGCATCCAGGAAAATCTCATCAAAGGAGGTTTGAACGGACGCAGCGCCCAGGGTCGACGCCAACGTACCCGGCCGGTCCAGGGGATCGACCAGAACCTGCGGCTCAACCGCGCGCTGTGGATGCTTGCCGAAGGCATGCGCCAACTCAAGGCCTGACGCCGCTTCCTCGTTCCATCAACGGCACGCCACCTGGTTCCTGACCAGGTGGTCGCCTTTCTTCATCCCATCCACACAAGGAGAAACACCATGGATTCCACGGTAGCCCCCAGGGCAGCCTCACCCATCATAGTTCCGGGCCAGCTCACGCTGCGCACGATTCGCGGCCGCAACGGCCCGTTCACGGTCGGCCGCCTCACCACGCACCTCGGTGTGTTCGAGGTGAAGGATGCAGAACTGGAGCAATACCCCGAAGGCAAGTACGACGGGGAGTTCGTCATCCGGTACATCTACCCGAAGGCCTACCCCACCGGCGGCGGCATGCGGTTCGAGATCCGCGCCAACCTGGATGGAATGACACTCTCAGGCCTCGACAAGCTGAGCCGCTACGAAACACGCGGCTTCGCCTCCAGGACGTCGATCCGCTCGATGAAGAGGCCTCTCGCCGTGGGGGCTGGATCGCCGAGCAGCTGGACCGCGGCATCAACGTGCCCATCACCAATTCCGAGCCGGTCAAGACTGGGCTGGACCTGTTGGAGTTCCCGACGATCGTGCTCCTTCAGTCGGGCTACCACGTGTACTCGTTGCAACAGGCCGCGCGGCGCTCATGGCGTATCGGTCAAAAGCAGCCGGTCAAGGTGATCTACCTGGGCTACGCGGCCACCTCGCAGATGACCTGCCTGGAGCTGATGGCCAGGAAGATCATGGTGGCACAGAGCACGTCGGGAGACGTGCCTGAATCCGGGCTCGACGTCCTGAATCAGGATGGCGACTCGGTGGAGGTAGCACTGGCACGGCAGCTCGTTGCGGCCTGATCTACCTGCGTATGCCGGCGGCCTATCGGGCTGCCGGCCTCCTATCATCACGGCCTCTCCACAGGGGCAAGAATCCCTCCCCCCCAGTCCACGGCCCCTAGCGGGCCGTTTTTGTGCGTTGCTTTAGTCTGGTATATCAGGCTCATTGCCCCATATAGCTGACCCAGCTCGTTGAGCTTTTGCCGTTCCGGCACGGCCTGCTGATGCAAAGGGAGAGCTGACTCCAGCGCTATGCGTGGAGCGGTACACAAGGCGATCACCGATGATAGTTCCCACATAGCGCCCGTCAATGCCATAGACCTTTTCGCCTTTAATGCGACCCACTACCTTTCCAGAGCGGCTATAAACTGTGTTGCTTGACACTTGGAGGGGCTTTCCATTTTTCGTGTAAAGATCCAAGTCTTATCTCCGTTATTGCAACTATGCCTCTGTGTTTACGAACACTTTTTTTGCTGCCCTGCGCTTCTGGCCTCGCTCGTTTTCGAATTTCCCCTTCGCTTTCTTGGCGAATTGGACCAATGCTGTGGTTGATTCAACGTCTTTGATCAACTGGTCTGGTTCAGGGATCGGGAGCTGATGCTCACCGTTGGTGTCGTGAGCATCCGTCGCCTCGCAACACCTGTCGTAGATATCCATGAGTTGCTCCCATTCCTCTTGCGACTGATAGAACACTGCGCCATAGCTATTGACGGACACCTCATCCGAGAATGGGAGGATGGTTTCGTTCATATACACCTCACGAACCGCTCGCTCGATAGTTCCTCTTAGCTTCGTGTAGCAATCCTTCGTACGGTTTTTCAGCGCTTCGCTCAGGTAGTCTCCCGCTTCAGCCTGAATCTCTTTAGCAGCCCCTCCTACCTCATCCAAGCGAGCTTTCCAGTCCGCCGTTTCCCACGTCATGCCTTCCTTCACATGACCTGGATACTTCCCATCCCAGCCTATCGTGAGGTAGTGAGCTGGCTGTTGAGCTTTAATTATGGTTCGGCCCAAGTCGCCCAGAAAGACCGCATCGTGCGTAAAAATGATGAGCTGCCGTTCTTTTGCGAGTTGAGTCAAGCGGTTCGCAATACTCCGGCGATGGTGATGATCCAGCGACGTGGTGGGATCATCAAACACGATGGTAGAGGCATGACCTTGCAAGCGCGACTCAGCCAGGAAAATGGCTAATCCCATCACTCGTTGCTCGCCCTCCGAAAGCACCAGATGTGCCCCGTTTTCACAGTCCTTTAGCTTCAATGTGACCATGGTTTGGCCGGCATCAGCATTCGTGCGGCCAGAAATGAGCGCTTCTACTCGACCTCTGAATCCTAGCGCACGTAACTCTTCATTCATGCTGTCGGCCAATGCGTTGGTCACATGCTTGGTTGCAAAGGCGGTAGCTTTTCTAGACAAGCCTCGGCTGTCTAAAGATGCGTAGCAGTCCGATAGCTTTTTGTGGGCTTGCGCATCGCCGACATACTTAAGCACCTCCTGAATCCGCCCAGACAATCGTTCCCGTGCCTGAAGTTCAGTCCTCTCCTTTTCCAATTGCTTCTTGGCTTCTTGGTCCAGAGCCTTTCGGAATTCTTGGGCGCGGACTCGCAACTGTTGTACTTTCCCGGAAAGTCGAACGTCCAAAGTTTCCCCCTCTGGGAGGGCCGGACGCGGGGCGTCCCAGATTCCAGTGTGAACCGCCTGCTGTGCCCAATCACGCCGAGCATTCCATTGGCAGACTGACGTCGCAGCGAACAAGGCCAACACTGGATCAATTTCGTTCAACTGTTGTGCCGTGATTTGATCAAGCGGGACGAAATTGGCCTCTGCAATTTTCTTCATGGTGTCATCCATGAATTCGGCGGCGCTCTGTACGTTGCGCGAGGCTTCGTTGGCAATGTATTCCGAGAATCCTCTCAGGCGCGCCTTCGTATCCTGCTCCAGCGACGTTTGACAAAGAACGCACTTGGCGTCATCGCCAAGATAGGGGTGATCATGTCCAACGTAAGCATGCTCCGTTGAGAACTTGGCTGCTGCCTCAAACAGCAATTTCCATGCATCGTTGCCCGTTCCTGTAAGAAGCTCCGCTTCCTGCCCATTTTTTCGATGGTGGAGTTGTTGCTGTGCCAAGCTCCAAGCTTCCCGGGCTTTCAGAAGACGGTCGTGGCGGTTCTTTACTTCGTCTAGGGCTGCATCTGTGACATAGCGTTGAGCGGCTCGCGCGGTAATGGAAGATGTTTCCAGTCGCTGAGCTAGCTGCTCGGCTCTTTTGGCTTCAGGCTCGGGGTCCATAGTGGCGAGAATCCCATTGAGATCGACAAGTCGCTGGGCCTCCCCTTCAGTTACCGTAGCGAGCTGTTTTAATCGATCTCCATCACTGCCAGAGCCTAGCTGTGCAACGATGGCCCCGACTTCGTGATTGCCCAGAAGGTCATTAAAGGCTGTCTTGTCCAAGCGGATTGCATCGCGGTCTCGACCAATCTGGGCTTGGATTTCACGCTGTACCGCAATGAAGCGGTTCAGCTGCGGTAGGCCGTATGGCTGATATTCACTCGCACCTTCTTTTGCCAGATAGTCACTACCACAGGCGCTGTCATAAACAGCCACCTTGGCCAAGGCTGAATCAACGTCTTGACCTTGTACCCATTCAACCTGCCTTGGATTGCCGTCCTCCAAAAAGACCATACTGGCCGATGGAATTGGTCGAGGTTTCGTGCCATCGAATGCGTTTGGAAGAACCGCCGTTCGATGGCGCGCACGGCAGATGTTCTTCAAAACACGGGCGAAACCCGACTTGCCTGCACCATTCTCGCCGAACAGTATGTTCAGCCTATCGGGCATCAGTTCCAGTCGTCGACCTTGAGGGAAGCGGTTGACGTTCTGCATGTTCTCCAGATAAAGCAGTCGAACGCTGCCACTTCCAGCCACCGCGGGGAGATGGCCCGCGTTGAGGGGGATCGGACGTGCATCGGTCTGCGGGCCACAACCATGCTTTTCTTTGACAAGATCAATCAGTTTTTGAACTTCCGCTGGGGAAACATTTCCGTCAATGAAGACACGGCGGAGGGCGTCGCGCTGCCATTCCTCCAGTCCCTGGGACCATTCCAGAATCTCATTCAGTAATTCCATTTCACTCTCTCTTGACCACGCACCCAAGCAAGGTAGCAAAATGCCATAAAACCTTCCACTTACCCCCTGTCGCACGCTGATTGTGGAGACGTCGCGCCTAGTCGTTTCTTTCCGGTACATAAGGACGCACTTTGTGTTTAGCCATGTAGATCATTGCGATTGGCCGGTGTGAACTGAAGGAAATCGGCAACACAGCAATTCCCTTTGTTTGCTGATATAGCCTCGCAGGATGGCGATGGTGTCGGCTCGACCTTGCAGAGAGCCGAGCCATGCACGCCGCCCTTTCCTACTGCAGTTGCCTACTGCTGGCCGTACTGGCGGCCGGCTGCGCAACGCCCCCACCACCTCCCGCCCCCGATGAGGTGGCAGCTCCGGCACCGGAGTACATTCCGGTCGTCCGCTACGGCCGCTACACCCTTGTCGAACTGACCCCGACGGCCGCCCAGCAGGATCTGCTGTTGCAGGTAGTCGACGTGTCCATTCCCGACACCCTCAACGCGAACGTGGCCGACGCGCTGCGCCATGTGTTGCAGCGCTCCGGCTACCAGCTCTGCAACGGACGTGAAACCGATGCGCTGAACAGCCTCCCGCTGCCGGCAGCGCACTACCACCTCGGTCCGCTGCAACTGCGCGATGCCCTGCTGATCCTGGCCGGGCCGGCGCGGACACTGCACGTCGATCACGCCACGCGCCGCGTCTGCTTCAACCAGCCCCTCAACACGCCTGCCGAACCGACGCCCGCCACCGCGGATACCGCTCCCCTGGAAGGCCCCTTCCCTGCCGTGGAGGAGCCCCAGCCATGACGACGATGCCAGGTAGTGGGCAACACCGGCACAGCACGCTGATGCGCGTCGCCGCGATCACCTGGCTGCTGCTCATCAGCACCGCCGTCGTGATCGATCACGTAGCGCTGTCTGGTCTGGCAGCACAGGTCGAAACCAGCGCGCCCGGCCTGCAGGTCGCCGTGCTGGAAAAGCGGCTGGCCGAACTGGTCCAGCAGGTCGAGCAAACCCAGCAGCAACCGGCAGCACTACCCCAGACGCGCTATGAGGTCGAGCAGCAGGTGTTGGAGCAGCGGCTGAACACGATTGAGCAGGCACTCGGCAGCCGCCCGACAGCGGAAAACCTGCTGCCGCTGCAAGCCCGCATCGAGCAGCTGGAAATGCGGCTCAGCGCGCCTCGCCCGACGCCAGCGGCCACGACCCGACCACGAGGTGCCGCCCCCGCCAAACCGAAAGCCGCCAAGTCGCCATTCCGGGTGATCGGTGTCGAGCTGCGCGCCGGAGAGCGGTTCCTCGCGATTCTGCCATCCGCCTCGAGCGAGCTCTCGCAGGTTCGTTTGCTGCGTCCCGGAGAGGCGGAAGCCGGCTGGCGCCTCGAAACCACCGAGTGGAGCAGTGCCGTGTTCCGGCACGGCGACGACACCCGCCGCCTGCCCGTTCCCGCGCAGTAGGAGGGGCAAATGAGGCAGCGCCATATCGTCCCCGCACTGATTGTCCTGCTGACCAGCGGCCTCACCCAGGGTACGGAAAACCTCGCCACCAACAATATTCTCAGCCACGAGCGGCCGGTGGTCACCGAACGCGGTGACGAACAGCATGCGCGCGATTGGGGCCTGAGCGCCGAGGAATGGACACGCTACCGGGATCTGATGCAAGGGCCCCTGGGTGTCTATTCGCCGAACATCGATCCGCTCACCGCGTTGGGCATCGAGGCACGCTCCGACCAGGAACGGCACCGCTATGCTGAGCTGCAGGTCGAGGTCGAAGCCAGCCGCGTCGAAAAGCTGCTCGCGTACCAGCGGGCTTACGATGCCGCCTGGCAGCGGCTCCACGCCGATATGCCCCGCGTCATCCTGCCCGACGCCGAGGCGGCATTCTCGCCGGTTGTGCCAGCAGCGAACGGACGGATCACCGTATTCGTCAAGGACGCCTGCCCCGCCTGCGATCAATCCACGCTGCGACTGCAGGCAGCCGGCATGGAATTCGACATCTACGTCGTTGGCAGCCGCGCCGATGACGCCCATATCCGTGCCTGGGCACAGCGCATCGGCATCGACCCGGCCAAGGTTCGCGGCGGCCAGATCACACTCAATCACGACTCGGGACGCTGGCTATCGCTGGGCCTGCCCGGCGACCTGCCTGCGGTCGTGCGCCAGGTCGGCGGCCAATGGCAGCGGCAGCCGTAATGTCGCGCCAAGCCGTGCTCATGCTGCTGGCCTGCGTACTGGCCGGCACCGCCCAGGCGCAGGAAATCCCACCGCCGGTCTATCAAGTCGCCGCGCAGCACGCCGGCATTCCCTCGACCGTCTTATACGCCGTCACGTTGCAGGAAAGCGGCATCCGCTTACGTGGCCGCCTGGTGCCATGGCCGTGGACGCTTAACGTCGCCGGCAAAGCGCAGCGCTACGCCACCCGCGCCGAGGCCTGCGCAGGGCTGCGCCAGGCACTCAGGCGCACACCCACCACCCGCATCGACGCCGGTCTCGGCCAGGTCAATCTCGGCTACCACCCGCAGCGCTACGCACGGCCCTGCGACCTGCTTGATCCCTACCGCAACCTGGCCATCGCCGCCGAAATCCTGCGTGAGCAGCACACCCCAGGCGACGACTGGCTGCTCGCCATCGGCCGTTACCACCGCCCCGCTGGCGGTGCGCCGGCCGCGCGCTACCGCCACAGCGTCGGCCAGCACCTGGCCCGCGTGCTGGGCAAACCCCGGTTGGAAATCACCTCCCGAAGGAACCTGCCATGAAATCCCTGCCCACCCTCGCCGCCTTTCTCTCTCTGCCGTGGCTGCCGGTAACTGTTCAGGCCGACACGTTGATTGTCGTCGCAGAACGGGGCGGCACCTCGGCCTTGCGGTACTACGAAGCGCTGAACCTGCAACCTCGTAGCAGCATGGTATCGCCACGCATCGAGATTCCGCGCCCGCCAGCCAAAGTATTCAACGAGTCCGACATGCTGCCGGTGCGCTCGATGCGGCTGTCGCCGGGCGATGTGGCGCGTCGGGTGATCGAAGCGCCGGGACTGCCGCCGTTCTTTCTCGTCGGCGACGACGAACGCTCGCGTGCCTGGCTGCGCCAGCGAGCACTGCGCCTGCGCGAACTCGACGCGGTAGGCCTGGTGGTCAACGTTGCCTCGGCCGAGGCCCTGGCCGCGCTACGGGCGCTGGTGCCCGGACTGCCGCTGGCACCGGTTGCAGGCGACGACCTCGCCGAGCGCCTTGGCTTGCGTCACTACCCGGTGCTGATCACGGCGACCGGCATCGAACAGTGAGGCGCCGGCCATGGCCCAGCCCCACGCGATCGAGGTGCTGCTGCGACCAGCGGTGGAGCTGTACACCGTGGCGGTCTGCGCCGCCGCCGCGTTGCTGTCCGTGGCGGCACCCTGGTCGCTCGCGCTGAGCCCATCGATTGGCCTGGGCAGCGCACTGGCCTTCCTCGCCTTCGGCGCGATCCGCCTGCGTGATGCCATGGTCATCCTGCGCTACCGGCGCAATATCCGCCGACTGCCGCGCTACGTGATGACCAGCCGCGATGTGCCGGTCAGCCAGCAACGGTTGTTCATCGGCAAAGGCTTTCGCTGGGAACAACGGCACACGCACCGCCTGACGCAAACGTTCAGGCCCGAATTCCGCCGCTATGTCGAGCCCACGCCTGCCTACCAGTTGGCGCGCCGCCTGGAGGAACGGCTGGAGTTCGCGCCGTTTCCGCTGTCGCAACTGGCCAAGCTCACCGTCTGGGACATCGCGCTCAACCCGGTGCGCCCGCTGCCGCCGGTCGGTGGTCTGCCGCGACTGCACGGCATCGAACCGAACGAAGTCGACGTGAGCCTGCCGCTCGGCGAACGGGTCGGGCACTCGCTCGTGCTGGGCGCGACGCGGGTCGGCAAGACCCGCTTGGCCGAATTGTTCGTGACCCAGGACATTCGGCGACGCAACACTGCAGGCGAGCACGAGGTGGTGATCGTCTTCGATCCGAAGGGCGACGCGGACCTCTTGAAACGCATGTACGTGGAGGCCAAGCGCGCCGGGCGCGAAGGCGAGTTCTACGTCTTCCACCTCGGCTGGCCGGACATCAGTTCGCGCTACAACGCGGTGGGCCGCTTCGGTCGAATCAGCGAGGTGGCCACGCGCATCGCGGGGCAGCTTTCGGGTGAGGGTAACTCGGCCGCATTCCGGGAATTCGCCTGGCGCTTCGTCAACATCATCGCGCGTGCCCTGGTCGAGCTGGGGCAGCGGCCCGACTATCTGCTGATCCAGCGGCATGTCGTCAACATCGACGCGCTGTTCATCGAATACGCGCAGCAGTACTTCGCCAAGCACGAGCCGAAGGCCTGGGAAATCATCGTCCAGCTCGAAGGCCGGCTGAACGACAAGAACATCCCGCGCAACATGATCGGTAGGGAAAAGCGCGTCGTCGCGCTCGAGCAGTACCTGTCTCAAGTCCGCGTCTACGACCCGGTGCTCGACGGTCTGCGCAGCGCCGTACGCTACGACCGGACGTACTTCGACAAGATTGTCGCCTCTTTGCTGCCACTGCTGGAAAAACTCACCACCGGCAAAACCGCGCAACTGCTCGCGCCGAACTACTCCGACTTGTCCGACCCGCGGCCGATTTTCGATTGGATGCAGATCGTCCGCAAACGCGCAGTGGTCTATGTCGGTCTCGATGCGCTCTCGGATGCCGAGGTCGCCGCGGCTGTCGGCAACTCGATGTTCGCCGACCTGGTATCGGTCGCCGGCCATATCTACAAGTTCGGCATCGACGATGGTCTGCCCGGTTCGCTGGCGGGAGCCAGAGTCCCGATCAACGTCCACGCCGACGAGTTCAATGAACTGATGGGTGACGAATTCGTGCCGCTGGTCAACAAGGGCGGCGGGGCCGGGCTACAAGTCACGGCCTACACCCAGACGCTCAGCGACATCGAAGCTCGCGTCGGCAACCGCGCGAAAGCGGGCCAGGTCATTGGCAACTTCAACAACCTGTTCATGCTGAGGGTGCGCGAGACCGCGACCGCGGAACTGCTCACCCGCCAGCTGCCGAAAGTGGACGTCTACACCACGACACTGGTCAGCGGAGCAACCGACAGCTCCGACATCCAGGGCCCGACCGACTTCACCTCCAACGCGCAGGATCGCATCAGCACCGCCAGCGTGCCGATGATCGAGCCCGCGCACGTGGTCGGCCTGCCGAAAGGCCAGGCGTTCGCGCTGCTGCAAGGCGGGCAGCTCTGGAAAATCCGCATGCCGCTGCCCGCCCCCGACCCTGACGAAATCATGCCCGACGACCTGCAGCAACTCGCCGGCTACATGCGTCAGCACTATGCCGAGGCCGGAGACTGGTGGGATAACCAGGACCTGCCAGGCCTGCAGGATCAGCCGCTGCCCGACGACCTTGTCGACGGCTTCCGCCACCTGGTCGACACGGACAATACCGCCGACAGCGAGACCCGGCCATGAGGGAGCCGGCCGCCACCACGCAGCGCGAGCAAACCCGCCAACAAGGTTTTTTCGCGAGTGTAGTCAGCCTGCCGCTGCGCATGCTCGGCGTGCTGATCGGCTCGCTGCTGCTGTCGATCATCATCGAGTGCGTCGGCATGCACCTGTTCTGGCCGGAGCAAGGTTGGCACCACGCCCAAGGCATGCTCAACTACGAGCTGAACCACCTTTCCAACCACTTCAGCCGTAGCGCCGTGGTGCAGGAACCAGGTCGAACTGCGCACCAACTGGTCGAGGGCACCTACGAATGGATCTTCGTGAAGAGCGGGCTGCTCGACTGGATGAGCCAGGCATCGGCGCGCGCCCGCGCACCCAGCCATAGCCATGCCCGGGACTTGCGTTACTACATCAGCCAGGTCTACGTCTGGAGCGAGAACTACCTGATCGCCGCCGCATTCACGACGCTGACGTTCATCGTCCGGTTGCTGGTCCTGGTGCTCACGCTGCCGCTGTTCGTACTGGCGGCCTTCGTTGGGCTGGTCGATGGCCTGGTGCGGCGCGACATTCGCAAGTTCGGCGCGGGCCGCGAGTCGGGCTTCGTCTACCACCGCGCCAAAGCGAGCCTGATGCCACTGGCCGTCCTGCCGTGGATCATCTACCTCACCTTGCCCATCAGCGTGCATCCGTTACTGGTGCTGCTGCCGAGCGCAGCGCTGCTCGGGCTGGCGGTGAACATCACCGCGGCCAGCTTCAAAAAATATCTTTGATTGCCAACCAGTGCGTGGCGGTGTTTGAAATCCCCCTGCGGACTGCACATGCTGCCGACCGAGGTACAGGTCGAACAGAGGATTAGCGCTTACGACGCGGTGGCGCCAGCAGCTCCGACCGTCCGATCGTCACACCTGACTTCTCTGCGGGCTCGGGGTCGGAGAATCCTGCCGCCGCGATGGCAACATCCAGCCCCCTGAATTGCACCGCCCGTTTGGGATCGCGCAGTGACGACATGCCTTGGTTCCACGCATGCACCATCTGCTTGGCAACGGTGTGCCAGCGAGGCTCGTTCCTGGCCGCCTCGATCACCTCCTCACCCACGATCACGGCCGATTCGCACAGGCGCTCGATCATCTCGGCATAGCGCCGTGGTGCGATGCCCAACCGCGCATTGAAGAATCGCTCCAGCGTCTTCCCCGCCGCCCAGGTCTGGCGGCCGTCGATGGGCAGACCCGGAGGGTTGTTCGCGTAACGCGGGTAAGCCTGTGTCGTCACGATATCGTAGACAGGTGTGTAGCCCACGTCAGTCAGCGAGGTGTAGTACAACGCGATGTTCTTTGCATGACAGTCGGCATTGCGTACCACGTAGTTGATCAGCAGGTGCCAGCCGAGCTGCTCCAATTGCGCACGTACCTGCGCTGCCGGCAGATAGGCGCGCGTGGCATTGAGGATCTTCTCGGTGGTGGTCGCGTACTTCTCGTGCGGCGGCAAACCCAGCAGACCACAAGCGTCTTCGAGCCCGTGGGTGGGAACGCCGCGCTCATCGACGTCGAAGCGCTCGACCACCAGCACACGACCGTCGTCAGACATGCGCGTCTTGGCAACCGGCACGACATTGAGCCGCTCCAGCACACGCATGCTGTAGAACTCGTTGAAACCGAGATAGGGCGTACTGTCGTCCGAGCCCTTGATAATGTGATGGCTGGTGCGCAGCGTGGGTTTACCCAGCGGATCGGTCACGCCAGACAGAGCGTCTTGTGGCGCGATGAATTTGGGCACCACGCCCGAGATCGACGCGCGCGCGTAGCGGCGCACCAGCGCGGCGAAGTGCTCGGTGGTGTTATCGGCTGTCAGCAGGCGCTCGACCTGCAGCGGTTCCATATCGGCCCCCGGCTTGCCGCCTTCGGGCGTGAGCGTGACCCGTCCGATACCCATGCCCCCGACCACGGCCAGCAACGACAGATCGGTGCCATCGAGCAGCGGACCGAACTCCTCTCGAATGATGCCGAGCAGGTAGCCTTCGGGCAGGTTCTGGCGGAAGAAGGGATGCAGGTCGCGCGGCCAGCGCCAGGGTTCCTCGCGCACCGGCATGGTCAGGCTGACGAAATCGGCTGGATCGGTGCCGGGAAGGTACTTCAGGACGTACTCGTCACGCTCACGATAGAGCTGGGCCGTCGTCTTGCCGCCGACCTGCACGTCAAGCCTCATGAGGCATCACCTCGGCGTTGTTCGGCCAGGATGTCCTCTACCGTGCGTACATGGCCGGGTCTCACGAGCTTCAGGTCGTAGCCAGCCGCTTCGAGCAAGCGAACCAGGATCGATACGCTCATATCACCCTTGGCCAGGGTCTCCATACGGGCTACCGTAGAACGTGCAACGCCGGCCCGCTGAGCGAGTTCTTCCTGGCTCAGGTCGGCCTCCCGGCGAGCGGTTTTGAGCATCTCGGAGACGTCAGAAAGCGTTGTCACTGTAGCCCCCAGGCATCAAAATTATTCTATAAAGGCAATAATGTAGCCCAAAAGGCACAAAAACAAAAATTACTCACATACCCCAATCCGCATTGAGTGCCAACCTACCCCAGCCGTTCACCCCTGTCCCGGCATGATCCGTTCGTGGCTCGTCGTGATCGAGCACAGCCACCGACATCTCCACGCCTGCGTAGCCAACAAGCCGATCATGACCAATCCCGCATTCATTGCGGCATCAACCTCAATACATGAAGAACATTTCGCCATTCCTCGCACATCGTGGATTGGCAAATGTCGATGCGACTTCTCTCACCAGCCAACAGGCACCCCGCGCCCGGTCTGATCCTGGCACTGCTGCTCGGCCTGCATGTTTCCGGCCACGCCTGCGCCGACGACTCCACGCCCGAGCACGCCCGACTCGTCGCCGCACTGCGTCAGCTCGACAGCATCGAACGGCTCGTCGCTCAGCAAGCCGCGCAACCGCACGACGAACGTGCCCGCTACCACTTCGACTACGCCCGCCTCGCCGCCGACCTCGAACGCATGCGCGCCGGCATCCGCGACTACCTGAGCCCATCGCGTGCCCAACCGCGTGACCCCGCCGTGCTGCTCGGCGACTACCGCCAGAGCGTAACCCCGCCTCCTGAAGCGGACGCCGCGCCATGAACGCCGCGCAGACCGCCGCCTTCCAGGCCAACAGCGGCGTCACCCCGTCCGATGTGTCCGTCGTGCTGATCGGTGCGGTGTTCGCCGTGCTGCTCGTGTGGGGTGTCTGGGCGATGCGCTCGGCCTACGTCGGCTGGGCAGATGAACAGCTTTCCCAACGTCAGTTCCTGGTCGTCGTGGTGCGCTTTGTCGTGCTGTACCTGGCGCTGACCTTTTTCCTGCTCTCGTAAGAGGTCGCCATCATGCAGCCGCTCTACCCTGTCTTGCGCCCCCACCGCTTCGCCCACCGGGTCACGCTGTCGATGCTCGGCGTACTGGGACCACGCGCCCATGCCGCCCTGCCCACCCTGGAAAGCCCATCGCGCGGCACTGGCACGGGCATCATGCAAACGCTGCAGAACTACGGCTACGACATCGTGATGCTCATTGCGCTGCTGGTGGTGGCCTCGATGTTCGTCGGCGTGTGCTACCACGCCTACACCCGTTATGCCGAAATCCACATCGGTCGCTCGACCTGGGGCCAGTTCGGCCTGACCGTGGCCGTTGGCGCAGTCCTGCTGGTCGTCGGCATCTGGCTGCTGACCGAAGCCATCGGCGTTCTCTGAACCGAGGATGCCGGCATGACTGAAGACATCCGCCCGGACGGGACGGTGGCATTCCTGCCCCACCGTCTCAACCGTCACCCGGTGGTGGTTCGCGGGCTGACGGCGAATGAACTGTGGGTCTGCGCTGGCTCGTCAGGTGTGATCGGCCTCGCCACCGGAATTCCTCTGGCCGTCCTGTTCGCGACTATAGCCATCGTCCCCACGACCATCCTGCTGACGGTCGCCGCTGGCATTTTCATCGGTGGCGGTACGCTGCGCCGGCTCAAGCGTGGCCGCCCCGAAACCTGGCTGTACCGGCAGTTGCAGTGGGGGATCGCCGTTCATCTGCCGCTCCTCGCCCCCTTCAGCGGCGGTCACAGGCTGGTGATTCGCTCCGGCTGCTGGAGCACACGCAGGAGCAAAGCGCTGTGAGCCGGTTCAAGAACGAGGTGCTGCGGCTCGAAGCCCACATCAAGACCCTGCGCATCGGGGCTGTCGTGCTCGCCGTGCTGGCGCTGGTCATGGGTGTCGGCTGGTGGAACGCGCCGCGCGACCTGACCATCCATGTACCGCCGGACCTGCGCTCCGGCAGTACGCGCAAGTGGTGGGACGTGCCGCCCGAGAGCGTTTACGCCTTCACCTTCTATGTGTTCCAGCAGCTCAACCGCTGGCCCACCAACGGCGAAGAGGACTACGCGCGCAACCTGCATGCGCTCTCTCCGTACATCACCCCGGCCTGCCGCGCCTTCCTGCAGGCCGACTACGACTACCGCCGCAACACCGGCGAACTGCGTCAGCGGGTGCGCGGCATCTACGAGATTCCGGGTCGCGGCTACGGCGATAACCCCAGCGCACGGGTGCGGATCCTGTCTGATCGGGACTGGGTGGTGACGCTCGACCTCAGCGCGGACGAGTACCACAGTTCGGAACAGGTCAAGCGGGCGCTGGTGCGCTACCCGATCAAAGTCGTGAGCGTGGATGTCGACCCGGCGCACAACCCGTTCGGTCTCGCGCTCGACTGCTACGAGGGAGCCCCACAGCGCATCGCCACTCCCGCACCGGAGACACCCGCCCGCAGCGGCCTGGGGCAGCAAGGAGAAACGCCATGAAACATCGAGCTCTCACCTGGCTGGGCGCGCTGGCCATGCTGGCAACGCCCATCGCACAAGCGGTGGAGATCCTGCGCTGGGAACGCCTACCGCTTACCGTACCGCTCGTGATCGGCCAGGAACGCATCGTGTTCGTCGAGCGCAACATCCGCGTGGGCGTACCCGCATCGGTTGGCAACCGCCTGCGCGTGCAGAGCGCCGCCGGTGCCCTCTACCTGCTGGCGAGCGAACCAATCGAGCCGGTACGGCTGCAACTGCAGGACGCCGATACCGGCACCGTGCTCCTGCTCGACATCGCCGCCGAGCCCGCTCAAGAGGGCCAGCCGCCCCTGGAGCCGGTGCGCATCATCGAGACCGCATCACCCGCCGCACGCACTGATGCAAGCGAAGCAGGCAACGACAGCGCCGCGGCTGCCCAGCCCGTGCGCGAGACACCGCAGCCCGTCGTCCTGACCCGCTACGCGGCGCAGAACCTCTACGCACCGCTGCGCACCGTCGAACCCGTGTCGGGTGTCACACGCGCCACTCTGCGCCGTGACCTCCCGCTGGACACCCTGCTGCCGACGCTTCCGGTGCAGGCCCAAGCGCTCGCGGCATGGCGTCTGGACAGCCTGTGGGTCAGCGCCGTGCGCCTGCGCAACACCGCCTCGCACTGGATCGACCTCGATCCGCGCGCGCTGCAGGGCCACTTCCTCACCGCGACCTTCCAGCATTCGACCCTGGGGCCGCGCGGCACGCCGGACGACACCACCGTCGTCTACCTGGTCACCCGTGGGCACGGGCTGGTGCAGGCCCTGCTGCCGACCCTTGCACCGGTCGATGCGTCACTCAACCTGCCGGTGCCGCAAGCACCCGGCTTCGACGATGGAGGCCGCAATGCACAGTAACGGCCTGCTCAAGTGGTTGATGATCCCGCTGGCGCTCTTGTTGCTGTTCGTCGGTGTCAGGCTGTTCTCCGGCAGCAGCGACGCGCTCATGGCGCCGGAGGAAGCGGTCCGGCTCACGCCCGATGAAGCCAAAGCGCTCGGCATCGAGGGCGACACCCCGCGCGACACCGTGGCGACCTTAGTCGCCCAGGTCCGCCAACTGCGCACCGAGCTGCAGACCGCGCTGAGCGACAACAAGACCCAGCGCGAAGAAAACCAGCGCCTGCGGCAACGCGAAGGTGCCATCGACCGGCGCATCCAGAGCGCACTCGAAACCGAGCGCAACCAGTTGCACCAGGACCGCGAACAGGTCGCCAGCGAGCGACAGCAAACCCAAGGCCTGCTGCAGCAATTGCAGCAGCGCCTCGACAGCATTGGCAAGGATGACCCCGCCGACCTGCCGGTGGGCCTGGGCCTTGAACCGGGCGACGGCCTGGGTGGCGACGCGCTGCGCTGGATCGAGCCGGACGACCGGCGCGACGACGGCCAGCAGCGCACCTCCGGCAATGCCGGCGACCCCAGCTTCCCGACCCGCTTCGGGCCGGCACAGAAGACCCTCGAAACCACAGCTGCCTCAGTCGTCGATTCCGGCCGCCGCGCGGCGGGCGTACCGGAGACGACGGCCGTCTACACCGTGCCGAGCAACGCCACGCTGATGGGCTCTATCGCCATGACGGCACTGATCGGCCGCGTGCCGATCGACGGAACCGTCAACGATCCCTACCCCTTCAAAGTCCTGATCGGGCGGGACAACCTCACGGCGAACGGCATCGACATTCCCGACGTGACCGGTGCCGTCGTCAGCGGCACGGCGTCCGGTGACTGGACCCTCTCCTGCGTACGCGGACAGATCCGCAGCGTCACATTCGTCTTCGAGGACGGCACCATCCGTACCATTCCAGAAGACGGCCAACGCGGTGCAAACCGCCAACAGAACAACAACGGCAACAACACGCAGGACGGCCTGGGCTGGATCAGCGACCCGCACGGCATCCCCTGCGTCAGCGGCCAACGGCGCAGCAATGCCCAGCAGTACCTCGGCACCCAGGCGCTGATCACCGCCGCCGGTGCCGGCGTCGCGTCGTTGATCGACTCCGACAGCGGCCAGGTCTCCTACATGAGCAGCGACGGCTCTGTCGGCACCGTGGGCATCGGCGCGAACGAAGCCATGGGCCGCATCCTCGCCGGTGGCGTGCAGGACATGTCCGCCTGGGTCAATAAGCTGTACGGCCAAGCGTTCGCGGCGGTCTACGTCAAGCCCGGTGCCAAGGTGGCCGTACATCTCGAAGAACCCTTGACCATCGACTACGACCCGAAAGGTCGCCGGGTCGATCACCGCCTTGGAGGACTGCCCCATGTGCAAGATCTGGACTGACGGCCTGGCGTTGCTCGGCATCGCGCTCGTGCTGGGTGGTTGCGCCACCAGTAAGGAGGATCTGTTGCCACACGACGACAGGACCATGCTCGACATCTGGAACGTCGAAACCAGTGGCAGCGCGGGCGGCGGTCCGGCGGCCCGGCAGTTGCTCGATGCGCGCCAGGCCCTGCGCCGGCCGCTGACCGAGGCCGACGTGCAGGCCACGCCGGGTGTGCAGGCGCGCTACACCCGCACGGCGGCCAACGAAATCCACCGGCAGTTTCACCGGCTGCCGAACCCCGATCTGCTGATGTATGTGTTCCCGCACCTGGCCGGCAGCGACCCGGTGCCGGTGCCCGGTTACACCACAGTGTTCCCCCTGTATCAGCGGGTGCAGTACGCACTGCCTGGCGAACGGGTGGAGGACTACTGATGGCCTGGCCCCTGTTCAAGCGCCGGCCGCAGACCGAGGCACCGGGTCCGCCTGCTGATGCCTGGAGTCGTCACGTCGAGGCGCTGCGCGCCCACGGCATTGCCGAGCCCGGCACCACACATACCCGGCACCGGCCCGCAACCCAGGCTGACGAGCAGGCGTGTTACGACGTCGCTCCCTCTTTTACCGACCTGCTACCGTGGGTGGAATACCTGCCCGAATCGGGGTGCGTGTTGCTGGATGACGGCACCTCGGTGGCGGCCTTGTATGAGCTGCTCCCGGTCGGGACCGAGGGACGTGAACCCGACTGGCTGCTTCAGGTCCGCGACACCCTGGAGAACGTGCTGCAGGACTCATTCGACGAACTGGAGGACAACCCCTGGGTCGTGCAGCTCTATGCCCAGGACGACACCAGTTGGGATCGCTACCTGGATGAGCTGCGCGGCTACATCCAGCCCCGCGCCCAGGGTACCGCCTTCACCGAGTTCTACCTGCGCTTCTTCGCCCACCACCTGCAGGCCATCGCCAAGCCAGGTGGGCTGTTCGAGGACAGCACCGTCACCCGCCTGCCCTGGCGCGGCCAGGTGCGGCGCACGCGGATGGTCGTCTACCGTCGTGTCGGCCAGGCACCGCAGCGCCGCGGGCAGACGCCCGAGCAGGCCCTCAACCGGGTCTGCGACCGCCTCGTCGGCGGGCTGGCCCATGCCGGCGTGCGCGCCCAACGCCTTGGCGCGGCAGACATCCACGCCTGGTTGCTGCGCTGGTTCAATCCCAATCCAACCCTGCTCGGCCCCGCCGCCGAAGACCGCGAGCGGTTCTATGCACTGACCCGCTACCCGGACGAACAGGAGCCCGGCGAGATCGAGCTGGCCAGCGGCAGGGATTTCAGCCAGCGCTTGTTCTTCGGCCAGCCGCGCTCGGATGCCGCTCAGGGCTTGTGGTACTTCGACGGGATGCCGCACCGCGCGATCGCCGTCGATCGCCTGCGCACACCGCCGTCGACCGGCCACGTCACCG
Organism: Pseudomonas sp. G5(2012); assembly: GCF_000408945.1. NCBI lineage: Bacteria > Pseudomonadati > Pseudomonadota > Gammaproteobacteria > Pseudomonadales > Pseudomonadaceae > Pseudomonas > Pseudomonas sp. G5(2012). The sequence goes on along the minus strand of NZ_APIO01000063.1, from coordinate 49,245 downwards.
GCGAAACCCGCAAGGGCGACGCGATCAACGCCCTGTTCGACCAACTGCCGGAGGACACGATTCAGTGCCTGACGCTGGTCATCACCCCGCAGGATGTGCTCGAAGCACACCTCAACCACCTCGGCCGCAAGGCCGTGGGCGACACCCTGGCCTCGGAACAGACCCGCGCCGATGTGCAACAGGCCCGTGGCCTGATCGGCAGCGCCCACAAGCTGCACCAGGGGGCACTCACCTTCTACCTGCGCGGCCGCGACACGGCGGAGCTGGAGGCCCGCGGCCTGCAACTCGGCAACGTGCTGCTCGGTGCCGGACTGCAGCCGGTGCGCGAAGAAGATGAGGTCGCACCGCTCAATACGTACCTGCGCTGGTTGCCCTGCGTCTACGACCCGGCGAAAGACCCACGCCAGTGGTACACGCAACTGATGTTCGCCCAGCACGCCGCCAATCTGGCACCGTTGTGGGGGCGCAGCCAGGGCACGGGCCACCCGGGTATCACCTTGTTCAACCGCGGTGGCGGCACCATCACCTTCGATCCGCTGAACCGCCTCGATCGGCAGATGAACGCGCACCTGTTCCTCGCGGGGCCGACCGGCTCCGGCAAGAGCGCGACCCTCAACAACCTGCTCAACCAGGTCACCGCCATTTATCGGCCACGGCTATTCATCGTCGAAGCGGGAAACTCGTTTGGCTTGTACGGCGACTTCGCCGCGCGCCTGGGGCTCACCGTCAATCGCGTGAAACTCGCCCCCGGGGGCGGAGTCAGCCTCGCCCCGTTCGCCGATGCGCACCGGCTGGTGGAAACACCCAGCCAGGTACAGACGCTCGACGCCGATGCGCTGGACGAAGACGAAGACGACGCGGCGGCAGACGGCGACGAGCAGCGCGACGTGCTCGGCGAGCTGGAAATTACTGCGCGGCTAATGATCACCGGCGGGGAAGACAAGGAAGAAGCGCGCATGACGCGCGCGGATCGCAGCCTGATCCGCCAGTGCATCCTCGACGCCGCCCAGCATTGCGTGACCGAGCAGCGCGCAGTACTCACGCGCGACGTGCGCAATGCGTTACACGAGCGCGGCCGCGACACGACCCTGCCCGAGAGCCGGCGTATGCGTCTACTGGAAATGGCCGATGCGATGGACATGTTCTGCCAAGGCAGCGATGGCGAGATGTTCGACCGGCCGGGCACGCCGTGGCCCGAAGCCGACATCACCATCGTCGATCTCGCCACCTACGCCCGCGAGGGCTATAACGCCCAGCTCTCCATCGCCTACATCTCGCTGATCAATACGGTCAACAACATCGCCGAGCGCGACCAGTTCCTGGGTCGCCCGATCATCAACGTGACGGACGAGGGACACATCATCACCAAGAACCCTCTGCTCGCGCCCTACGTGGTGAAGATCACCAAGATGTGGCGGAAATTGGGCGCATGGTTCTGGCTGGCGACGCAGAACCTGGACGACCTGCCCAAGGCCGCCGAACCGATGTTGAACATGATGGAGTGGTGGTTGTGTTTGAGCATGCCGCCGGACGAAGTGGAGAAAATCGCCCGCTTCCGCGAACTCACCCCGGCACAGAAAGCCTTGATGCTCTCGGCGCGCAAGGAATCTGGAAAATTCTCGGAAGGCGTGATTCTGTCGCGCAGCACAGAACTGCTGTTCCGCGCAGTGCCACCCAGCTTGTATCTTGCGTTGGCACAGACCGAACCCGAAGAGAAAGCCGAACGTCACCAACTCATGCAGGAGTACGGCATCAGCGAGCTGGATGCCGCCCTCAAAATCGCTGAAGTCATCGACCGGGCGCGCGGTATCACTCCACTGTCGCTGGACTGGGCCACCCACTGAGGAACGCCACCATGAACAAGGCCCCCATATCTGGCAACATGCACCCACTCCATCGAAGCCGACCTATCGCAATGCCTTTGTCCTACGAGGTCGTACAGCTCTTCACGTCGCCGCAGGGCCATCTGGTCGAGATCAAACTTCTCGATCGACAGGACGACAGACCGGAGCCCGCCCACGAATGGCTCTGGGTCACCGATCAGTCCGTTACCACGCTGCGCCCGCGGCTCAGCGATGGCGAAACGCGGCAGGTGCGAACTTTCCGCGAAGCGCGCCTGCAGCTCGATGGCCAGCGCGCCGAGCTGACATGGTTCAATGACGAGCAGTTCGCCCTCACCGCAAGCCCGATGCGGGCGCTGCCCACCCTGCAACACCAGCTCATCCACAACCATCTGAGTTGAAGCTTTGGCTGGCCAGGGTCTCTCATGGGCAGGACAACCAGCGCTCATTGCCCTCGGTTGATCTCCTGCTCCAGGGAGGACAGGCGCTCGACGATGCGATCGAAGGGCAGCGTCTCACCGTAGAACATCTGTGCGGCCAGCATCGCCTGGTAGTCCTCCCGCAAGGCGTTGAGCAGCGCCGGTTCCGGCACCAGCCTCAGCCCGCCCGTCATGCAACGGCCATAGTGGCTGTAGCCGCTGCGGTAGAACGTCTCCTTGATGTTCAGCACGTCCCGCAGCAGCTCGGTGTCGGGCACGGCCTGGCGGCCGACGTCATGGTCTGCCAACCGTGCCAGATCGTACCAGTGCCGCGACAGCCGCTCGGCACCTGTGCGTATCTCCGGGCGGTGGCACTCGACATGGATCAGCGTGGCCTTCTCCCAAAAGGTGCGCATGGGTGACAGCACGGCAACTTCAGCGCTCGGGAACACCAACTCCGGTACATACGTGGCCATGTCCGGCACGATGGTTAGCGTGTTCTGCGGCAAGGTGGCGTTGCGGCCGCCGAATTCGATCAGCACGCTCGGACGCAGATAGGCATCCGTGTTTTCCACGGCGCTCGGGTAGTAGAGCCAAAGCTTCTCCCCATCCTCGCTGACCTCGATGGTGATCTCCCACCCTGGCACGCCCTGCGCCAGCGCCTCGCGCAACGCCGGCACCAGTTCGCGGCTCACATGCTCCGCCAGCGCCGCCTTGAGCGTGTCGGACAAACGCCGGCGCTGGTTGCTGCCGAGCGTCGCCAGCTCGGGCACGTCATCAACCAGGCTGCGGTAATCAATCGTGACGTCAATGTCCTCGGAAAAGCGCTCGATGGCCTGGTAGACCTTGGACAGCGACGTGCCCCCCTTGAAAGCCATCGGCTTGCGGCACGGCAGGCTGAACAGAATTCCCAGCGCCTGGCACAACCAAATGTCCTTCTCCAGGATTTCGGCACGCCGCCCCAGCACGGGTGCCAGGCCGTTCAGCAGTTCAGCCTGCTCTGCCAGGGGAAGCTCGAAATAACGCTCGGGGCTATCGGCCATACGCAACCTCGCCACGCTCGTAGCCGATCAGCGCAGCGATCATCCAGGCCGGCATCACAGTCTTCGCCTTACGCAGGGCCTCGAACTCGCCGCCCGGCAGCTTCTCGGCGATACGCCGGAAGGTGGCCGGGGTGACCTGGTGCCGCCCCAGGTACCACAACGCGGACAGCGCCAGTCCCGCCGGACGACCCGCCAGTGCCAGCTTACGCGGTGCCACATGCTGCAGACGTACGACCAGCTTGCCCAAGCGAACCGTGTGCGACGACCCCGAGGTATAGAACACCGGCTGCGCCGGTACCTGCGTCGAAAAGCCGAGCCGCCGTGCTGCCTCAGCGCCATGCACCTCGATGGTCGCGCCCTCGCTCGCCGCGAGCGTCTGCGCCACCTTCTCGGGTGCAGGCATGGCCTTCACTCCGAAGCGCCCGATCCTGGGCACGCTGTACAGGCCATGGCCGATGCGCTCGATCTGGCCGGCCTTGGTGAGCCTCATCAGGGCCTGATCGATGGCCGCACGCGACCCCAGCCCAGCGAACAGGGCTGGAGTAAAGGGTTCGCCAGCAGGGTGTGCGGCAATGTGTTCGCGTATGGCTTTAGCAGTGGTCATGAAGGACCTCCATTTGTTAGATATTTTGCATATAAATCTAACAACCTGCAAGCAGTCAGCGGAATAGCTTCAATAAGGAAGACAGCGCTCTGCCGCATTGGCACCCAACCTGCGCGCGAAGAGGTGCTCGACTCATGCCCTCGCCCCGCCCCGCCTGGCTGGTGGCTGCTGTGGCGCTGATCCTGGCGCAGGCCTGGCACCTCGGCACGCTGCCGCCCCCCTCCTCCTGCGAATGGCACCCGGACAGACGTGCAACTACCGACCGGGCCTGTCTGGACAGCGGCCACCCGCAGGCCGCCCAAGCTCTGTGCGATGGCATCACCGCCACACCGGCGCTATACGCCTGCGCGAAGAGCTCAGCGACCAGTCCCTGCTGTTGCTCGGCCCGTTGGAAGGCGATGCACTGGTGTCCGCGTTCAATCCGCTCTCGATCCGCGAAGAGTCTGGGCCCACCACCCTCTTTTCGCCCTTGGCGCGACAACTGCGGATCAGCCGCCCTCAAATCGGGGCGACCTGCTTGCCGATTCGTTGTAGTTCCCTGCCCTGGGTTGCGTTCGACTAGCGCCGCAGTCCACAGAGAATGTCCGCCGTTGTTGTCGGCGACATGCCCAGGTAGCCCTGGTCTTCAAGGTTACGGCGCTGCCGCGCTGACCATCCCGTTCGCTGCGCATCCATGAAGGCGAACACACCACCGCCCGCCATGCGGTGGACGGATGCCCATTTATCAGCCGTTTTCTCAATCATCCCCCGGAGGGCTTGCCCTCTTACGGGGAAACCTCCGTCCCTTTGGTTTCAGGAGGTTTCCCATGCCCATGTCACTCACCGTCATCGACGCGCAATCGCGCATTTCATCATCTAACGAGAACGACAACCGCATCATCCAGCAGGCCATCTCGCTGTTGGAGCATCGGCTGTTCGCCCAGGGTCCACTGTTGCAGAGCCCGCAAGACGCACAGGACTACCTGCGATTGGCGCTGATGCAGGAGCCGAACGAGGTGTTCGTTGCCTGCTTCCTTTCTTCGCGGCATCAGGTCATCGCTTGCGAAACGCTGTTTCGAGGCACCATCGACAGCGCCACAATTCATCCCCGCGTGGTCGTCCAGCGCGCTCTGGAGCGCAACAGCGCGGCCCTGATCATCGCGCACAACCACCCCTCGGGGGACACCGAGCCGTCCTCTGCGGACAAGGTGCTCACCCAGCGTCTGAAGACGTCCCTGGAGTGCGTGGATATCCGCCTGCTGGACCACTTCGTCATTGGCAGGGGTATTCCCTTCTCGTTCGCCGAGGCCGGCCTGCTGTAGCCCACGGCGTCACTCACGGGAGCCTTGCGGCTCCCGTTGTTCTTCACGCGCCCCAGGACATTAATCGGGCAGTGGCCGTTCCCGTTTGTTTGTCGCCGCGATTTCCCTCGTCGAGTCAACTACCGCCACAACCAACTCACGGTAGTTCGACATGCCAGCGCCGCATCCTTGCCTGCCTCCATTGCACAAGTACCCACTTGCCGCAGCGCTTTACGCCGGGCTGCTCAGCCCACTGGCGCAGGCCGACGACATCCTGGTCATCACCGACAGCCAGCATCCGGTAAAGGTGCCCATCAGCGCTCGGCTTATCGAGCTGGATCAACCTGCTCGAATCAAGGCCGAGTTGGGTGCCCATCTACCTACCGACCCTACGCGCGGTGCCGCCCTCGTGCAGCGGCGGCTGAAAGACGGTGGCAACGCTCTACAGACGCGTATTGGTACTGCTTATCAAGGCGTGGTGGATGCCTGGAGCCTGGGAATCGTCACAATCCCCGCTGTAGTGGTCGACCAACGTTATGTGGTTTATGGCGAGCCGGACGTCGCCAAGGCGGTTGCGCTCATCGAAGCGCACCGGAGGACGCAGCCATGATGTGTTCTCGCCGCCTGCGCGCCGGCATCGCCGCCATCCTGCTGACGACGGGAGCCCCGTCGTTCGCGCTCAACACTGCAACCATCGCCTCCTCGACGCTCTCGCCGGACTGCCTGGAGTATCGCGTTGCCGGAATCTGCTTCTGGCTGTTCTGCACGAATTTCGGTTGTTCCGTGGAGACCTCGGTCAAGGTCAGGCACTACGTACCCGACGCGGTGGTGTCCAGCTATTCCAATACCGGTGCCAATCCCTGGGGTGAGGTTCAGTCGATGAGCCAACCCAATGCCACGGCACAAGCCGGCGGCGACGGCACCACGAACGAGGACCACGAAAACAACCTGGCGAAGTTCAAGAACGCCGACGTGATCGGCCATCCCGGCGGCTATGTGTTCAGCCAGTTCGCCTCCAGCTTCGGCTACAGCTGCGAAGGTGCCGGTACCGCCTTCATGCCTTACCTGCTGAGCACCCTCGACACCATCGCGTGGCGCTACAACGTGCCCGAAATGGCGTACCCGGAAGCCCTGATTCCCGGCGAGCGCGAGATCGGTACGCGCGCAGGGCGCAATCTCTGGGGCAACGTCTATCCACGCGGCGGGTTCCTGCACCAGACCGACGACTACAAGTCCGCCGCGGTGGTGGCTCAGCGCGCTGGCGACATCGTGACGCGACGCGGCCAGCTCCACGTGTATCAACCGCTGCTGGTCAACGCCCGGGACGGCTACTGGCCGGCCGGCGCACTGATCGAGAGCGACGCGGCGACGGGCAAGTGGCAGGAGCTGACCCCCACGCGGTCGCGCTCCTGCGCGGTCTTTCCTCACACCGAAACCCGCGTGCAGGCACAGCGAGGCGACTACGCCTGGGCGCTGTGGCGCCCCTATAGCTGTTGCCGCAGGCGTGGCCAGACATTCCTTGGCAGCACGGATTTCAATTGAGGCTAGCCATGACGATCCACCCTGCTATCACGTTCTCCGAAACGCTGCGCACTGCCCTGCTGGCCGCCGCTCTGGTCCTGGCCTGCACCGGTGCATCCGCCCAGACCAGCGTCAACCAGTATGGCGCGCAACACCAGGGCGCCGTGATCGGTGGCGACGTGCTGTATTCGATTGGCGGCGGGCGCGCCGTGTCGATGACGCCCGTATCAAACATGCGCGCCATCGGCGTAGGCGTTGGCTGGAACAGCAACCTGACCTGCGGCGACATGTCGATTTCCACGACCATCCAGAACCAGTTGAACGGCTTGACCAACGGGTTCCAAACCATCATGTCGTCGGTCATCCAGAACGCCACGGCCGCCGTGGCGTCATTGCCGGCATTGATCATCCAGAGGGCGGATCCGGGGCTCTACAACCTTCTCACCAACGGCGTACTGCAGGCCCGTCTGGATTTCGATCGCTCCAAGCTAACCTGTCGCGCCATGGCGGAGAAGATGGCCGACGTGGCCGGCGGCCAGGTTGGCTGGAGCCAGCTCGCCGACGGCATGGTGCTCAAGCAAGCCGTCGCCAGTACCGACGCGGTATCCGCCATCGAGCACACCGAAACGAGCCGGGGCAACGAAGGGGTGACCTGGGTCGGTGGCGACAATGCGGGAGGCGTCGGGCAGCGCCCGATCCGCGTCGTCAGCGACGTCACCCGTGCCGGCTACAACCTGGTCAACGGGCGCGATGTCGACGACACCAGCTCGATCGATCCGAGCAGTTGCGCCGGCAACCTGACCTGCCAGACCTGGAGCTCGCCTGCGGCTGCCGCCGCCTGGGCCGTGCGGGTGCTGGGCGAACAGGAGCAGCGCACCTGCGAAACCTGCAGCAAAACCGTTACCACGCCGGGAGTCGGCTTAACGCCGCTGATTCAGGAGGAGTACGAAACCAAGCTGGAAGCGCTGCAGGAGTTGATCAGCGGCAGCCGCCCCCTGAGCTTCGACAACCTGCAGGCGGCCGGCAGCGCCTCTCTGCCCATCACCCGCGGCGTGATCGAGGCGCTGCGCGACGAACCGGACCAGGACATTCTGGCTCGACGCCTCGCCTCGGAAATCGCGCTGTCCAGTGTGCTCGAAAAAGCACTGCTGCTGCAGCGCACGCTGCTGACCGGGCGCAAAGAGCCAAACGTCGCGGCCAACGAGCTGGCGCAGAAAGCGGTTTCACACGAGAGCGACCTGCTCGACCGCGAGATCCACAACCTAAAGACCGAGCTGGAACTGCGCCGCGAGCTGGCGAGCAATTCGCCCACCGCCATCATCCAGCGTCACAGCGCACGCTCTGCCGGCTCGCGCGGCATCTATCAAGGCGACCCGACCCGCGATCGGCTCGATCAGCTGCAGCGCCCAGCGAGCGGTGGAGGCACCCCGTGAGCATGAGCGCGGGGCGATCGCAGCACTGGCTGCGGCGCGTGGCCCTGGTGCTGCTGTGGGCCATCCTGCTGCTGGTGGCAACGGTCGCCGCCAATGTCGTCGGCATCCACCTGGCCGGCAGCATCGAGGGCTGGCAGCAATGGCTGACGGCGCATACCGGCCATTTCCTGGCCTGGCGGCTGTGGCTCTATGCCGGCACCGCCTGGGGCTGGCTCTGGATGCGCCGCCGGGTGCTGGCACGCGAGCCGGAAGCCGGCAAGCGCCTGCTAAGGGCCGAAATTGCCGCCATCGCTGCGGTGGCGGCACTGGAAATCGGCCAGTTCGTACAGGCCGGATGAGCGGAGACGGCAATGACCCTCTACACCACCGATTACCTGGAGTATTACCTAACCCTGGTAAGCTGGATCGTCCACAACGGCATCTGGGCGGTGCTGGTCGCCAGCGGCGTATTCGCCATTCCGTTTCTGGCGATCATCCTTCAGGAATGGCTCAAGGCCCGCGCCGAAGGTGCCGACGAAGGCAACAAAGGCGCACTGTCGGCCGTGCGCATCGAGAACCGCATCTTCGTCGCCATCGTGGTCATCCTGTTCGCCGGCATCCCGTTCATCGACGTGGATTTCAACACGCTCCGGTTCGATCGCACCCGCTCCATCCAATGCCAGGTGAACGTCCCGGAGCCTGCGCAGACGGGCTGGTCGCAGTCTTTCAGCACGCTCAACAACCAGTCGGCCAAGGTGCCGGTGTGGTGGTTCTTCATGCACGCGATTTCGCGCGCCGTGACCGGCGCCTCGGTTGCCGCTATTCCGTGCGGGACGGACTTACGGCAGATCCGTATGGAGGTCGATGCCACGCGCATCGACGATCCGGTGCTGGCCCAGGAGGTGAGCGATTTCACCCACGACTGCTACGGGCCAGCGCGTGCCAGGCTCTTCATGAATCGCCCGGACCTGGACGAGGAGCAGATGTACGACGTGACCTGGATCGGCTCACGCTTCTTCCTCGACACGCCGGGCTACTACGACACCTACCGCGCGAAGACGCCACGCGAGGGTTGGCCTTACGACAGTGCCCGCGACGCTGGGCTGGCCGAGGTGCCCAGCGGTGCGGGTTATCCGACCTGCAACCAATGGTGGTCCGACGGCACGAATGGACTGCGTGCGCGCCTGCTCGGCCAGGTCGACCCCAGCCTGCTGACCCGAATCGGCGGCTGGGCCGGCTTCCTGTCCCAGGATCAGGTCAACGATTCGGTAATCCGTGCCATTGCGTCACCCCGGCAGCAGAAACTCAACCAGGGTGCGATCTATAGCGACTACGGCGGCCAGATTGAAATGACCGTCCCTAACGTCGCCACCCGTGCCGCCAGTGACGTCGGGCTGGCTATCGGCTCCATCGCCTATTTCCCCGCGATGGACGCAATGCGGCAGGCACTGCCGATGGTGCTGGCACTGCTCAAGATGGCATTGGTCATCTGCATCCCGCTCGTGCTCGTCATTGGCACCTACGACCTCAAAACCGTGGTCACGATTAGCGTCGTGCAGTTCGCGCTGTTCTTCGTTGATTTCTGGTTTCAGCTCGCGCGCTGGATCGACTCGACGATCCTCGATGCGCTCTATGGTTGGGGCTGGGGATGGAACCGGCCGCACACGAATTTCGATCCGCTGATCGGACTCAACAACACCTTTGGGGACATGCTGGTGAGCTTCGTGATGGCGACGATGTTCATCGTGTTGCCTACGTTTTGGGTAGCAGCTCTGGGGTGGGCTGGCGTGAGCGCTGGCGTGATCGCTCAGAATCTCGCCGTCGGCTCCAAGGATGCCAAAGACAGCACTGGCGCAGGCGTGAATAAGGTAACGGGCAAGGTGTTGTAACGAGGCTCGCTATGCGACTTCTATTCGTCGTATGGGTTATTCGGGTCGTGAGGGTCGATGCGCTGCCCACTGGACGAATACAACCCATAGCCAGCCTCACCATGACGCAGCTCGTCTTTGGGTGTCCAAAGGTCTTCGTCCTGCTCATGTTGCGCAAAACCACGAGCAACCAGCAGCACAAAAACCAGTAGCAAGACGAACCAGAACGCGACGTACAGCAGCGCACCGAGCACCACCAGCTTGACGACCACCAGCGTTGCCTTGGCAAGACTGGCCGGCAGACCTTGAGCAACCAGCCAGCCACTCACCTTCCGCTCCTGGCGCATATACGCCCGCCACATCCGGCCCAACACTTGGCCCAGGCGCTCCGCAAATGAAGTCTGTGCAGAGGGTTTCATGGTGGCTACCTCATGGTTGTCCTGTCGTGTTCTCTCAATGCCTGTTCCATCGCACGCATGATTGAATTCTGTGATGTTTTTCTAACCAGATACGAATTGCCATGCAATAACTAATCAGCGCCTGCGCACAAGGTTCGGTATCAGCGCTGCATCCTTGCCGCTACTGCCGCGTCGATTTCAGCAATGCCTTCCGCGGGCGGCACGTTAGCAAAGCCTTCCGCGATTCGGTCGCTCAGTGCATCGAAACGATCGTGCATGCGGCGAATGCGGCCGAACAGAGCGGCATTAATTTCGTAGACCATCACCGTCCTCCAATCGTTCATCCTGCTATGTCGCCGACTCGTCCGCAGCACAACCGAGTGCGACCTCGCGTTGCTATGATGCGCGCCACTCCGCCTGGCTCGCCGCTACCAGAGCCGCCCAATCGTCAGGCGGGTTGCCTCGTCCGAGCATCTTCTCGAATACGGCATAGGGGTCGGATTTGCTTCCCGCCGACCTCAAGGTCTGTTCGTCGTTGACCCAGGCGAACACGATGGCCTTCGCCTTGGAGTCGTAGCGAAAGAACAGTCGGAATCGCCGCCCGATCTTCGCGCGCCGCCAATGGCGGTACGCCACCCCCAAGGTGTTGCCCTGGCGGAACTCGTCGCGTGAGGGATCGCTTGGCACGACTTCCATGATCAATTGGCTCAACGCCCGAAACAGCTTGACGTTGGCGTTGCCCTCGAAGCCTTGCGGGTCGTTCTGTTCAGCCCGCTCCGCGGCCACCTGCAGCTTGCGCAACTGCTCGATCACGCCCTCATGGAACAGCAGGGTCCAGCCATGCCGCTGCATCAGAGCGCCACTTCGCCTTCGATGTCCTCATCGAGGTTCACCGCGTGGCCTGCATTTGCCAACAGGGACAGGGCAAGATCATTCGGCAAGGACCGGACATGTCGGCCGGCCCGGATGTCCGCTTCCAGCAGGCCCAGGAAGGCTCCGATCGCCGGGTCTTCGTGCTCGGCGTCCGCTCGGGACACAATGACTTCACCTCCGCGCAGATCGAAGGCCACCTTTGCGCCGGTGTCCACACCCAGCGCCTGCCGAATGGGCTTGGGCAGCGTAATCTGGCCCTTGGAGGTCAGCGTGGCGATTTCATGGATCTCTGGCATCGTAGCTCTCCCGATAGCAATGCCCATATGGTAAGGATGTTTCCTTACAACGTCAATCTGACTGAGCATGGCACCCCCATCTGCTCGAAAAGGAAGGTGCCATCGTAGGTTCGGCACAGGTCGCCTTCCCGCCGCAATCCGACTTGGGCCAAGCCGCATTGGTTGTGGTTCGGCAGGATCCGCGGCCCTATACCCAAAGACTTCCGTAACGGCCAAAGGGTTGGGAAGGGGCAAGGGAATGGGGTCAAGGGGAAAGGCCCTACCCGAAAAGGCCAAAAGGCTCCCCTGAGCAGCCCGTCACCGGGGTTCGCCATGCTCTCGCTGCTCCAGCGCAAACGGGTATCACCAACCACCGGCGCACAATCCACTCCAGCCATCGAGCCCCCCAAAGGGCTGACGCGGCCGGAGTCGGCCGCCTCCCTGCTGTCCACACCGCGCCGGCAACGCCTGCTGGAACACATCTGGCAACGTACCTCGCTCTCACGCAAGCAGTTCGCCTCGCTGTACCTTGCACCACTGGAGCGCTACGCCGAGTTGCTCCAGCAACTCCCCGCATCCGAAAGCCACCACCACGCCTACCCCGGCGGCATGCTGGACCACGGCCTGGAAATCGTCGCCTATGCGCTCAAGCTGCGGCAGTCGTATCTGCTGCCCACCGGCACCACGCCGGAGGATCAAGTCGTGCAGGCGGAAGCCTGGACCGCCGCCATAGCCTACGCCGCACTGCTGCATGACATCGGCAAGGTTGCGGTCGACCTGCATGTCGAGTACGGCGACGGCAGCCATTGGCACCCCTGGCACGGCCCACTGGCCCGTCCCTACCGCTTCCGTTACCGCCAGGACCGCGAGTACCGTCTGCACAGCGCAGCAACGGGCCTGCTGTACCGGCAGGTGCTCGACTGCGAAATTCTCGACTGGCTCAGCAGCTATCCCCCGCTCTGGTCCGCACTGCTGTACGTCCTGGCCGGTCAGTACGAACACGCCGGCGTCCTCGGCGAGCTGGTGATTCAGGCCGACCGTGCTTCGGTGGCCCAAGCCCTGGGCGGCGATCCAGCACGTGCCATGGCGGCACCGAAGCACGCCCTGCAGCGCAAGCTGCTCGACGGGCTGCGCTACTTGCTCAAGGAAGAACTGAAACTCAACCAGCCCCAGGCGTCGGATGGCTGGTTGACCCAGGACGCCCTCTGGCTGGTCAGCAAGACGGTGTCGGACAAGCTACGCGCCCACCTGCTGGCACAGGGCATCGACGGCATCCCCGCCAACAACACCGCCGTGTTCAACGTGCTGCAGGACCACGGCATGCTCCAGCCCACGCCGGATGGCAGGGCGATCTGGCGGGCAACCGTCACGAGCGAAGCTGGGTGGTCGCACACATTTACGCTGCTGCGGCTGGCCCCGGCCCTAATTTGGGAGGGAGACGATCGGCCGGCACCGTTCACCGGCACCGTGGCGGCGGAGCTGAAGCCCCAAGATGACGCCCCCGCACCACCACCAGCCGATACCGGCGACCTCTCGCCCGCCGCTGCCGCAACTGCTCCGTCCGCAGGACCCGCTATCGATAGCGTCGATGCCCTGCTGACATTGCTCAGCACCTCCGATAGCGAACCGACCGAGCAGGGGCCGGCGATTGAACCGTCACGAGCAATCGGCGTCGATGAGCCGTCCGCATATTCCCACGGGGCCGACCCAACGTCGCCACCCGCCCCAGCGCTCCCCTCCTCCTCGAACAACGAAATCACGCGGGAACCACCTTCCGGCGAACACTTCATGGCCTGGCTGCAGCAGTGCGTCCAGAGCCGCAAGCTCATCATCAATGACGCCAAGGCCCTGGTGCATACCGTGGCCGACACGGCGTTCCTGGTCAGCCCTGGTGTGTTCCAGCGCTACGCGCAAGAGCACCCGCAAACGGCCACACTCGCCAAGCAGGACCAAGTCGCCGACTGGCAGTGGGTGCAGAAACGTTTCGAGAAGCTGCAACTGCACCGCAAGCAAGCTAGTGGCCTGAATATCTGGACGTGCGAGGTGACGGGGCCACGCAAATCACGGCGACTGCATGGCTACCTGCTGGCAGATCCGCAGTATCTGTTTGATGATGCCCCTCCCGCCAACCCCTACCTACAACTGTCTTGTAATCAATAGGCCCCGGGGTCGCCCTGATTGGGCGATACTGGAACCATATAAATCAAATGGTTACGTGAAGTCGTAGCCCTTTTTGTGGCCAAAGATCAGCTAAGGGTAGGTTTAGGGTTCACTGGCCGCGACCAGGGCCACTTCCCGTTCAGGAGGACGCGGTACTCGAGGCACTGATCGTCCAGCGTTACAAGGACTGAAGGTTTTCGTCGACCAATCAATGGTGGCTCAGCAGCTTACGCAACTGCGCACCATCCTTGAGCACTGGAGACTTGATGACGATATCGATGAAGTACTTGGGTATGCCGATGTTCTTGTCCAGCAGCCACGCCATCACTTCCTGGTAGTGCTGGATACTGCGGGTCATGAAACGCGGCAGTTAGTCGTAACCGCCGCTGATCAAATGGCATTCAAGACCTCATCTAACAGGCGGATTATTGGACTCGAACATGGTGAAGTCTTCGCGGCAGTCTGATCGGATTAATGTTCACACGGTCGCACGCTCACTGGGAGAATGCTGCCTAAGCAGTCGATAAAGTAGAATCGGTACCACGATCAGCGTAAGTATCGTCGCGGACAGTGTGCCGAAGATCAGAGAAATCGCCAGCCCACCAAATACCGGGTCGCTAAGCATGATCATGCTGCCAAAGATGATCGCCAATGCAGTCAGAAGAATAGGACGCAGACGCACCGCCCCTGCTTCCAGGATGGCTTTGCGCAAGCTCATACCCTGGTGCCGATAATCGAGCACAAAGTCTATGATCAGCAGCGAGTTTCGCACCACCACTCCAGCCAGGGCGATGACTCCGATCAGGGAAGTGGCGGTGAAGGATTGACCCATTAGCCAGTGCCCCGGAAAGATACCCACCAGCCCCAAAGGAATCGCAGCCATGGCAACCAGAGGGATGGCGAAGGACTGATAGTAGGCCACCAGCATTAGATAAATGAGCGTAAGAGCCAGCCCCAGTGCACCGAGCATGTCGCGATAAGTGTCCAGCGTCATGCGTATTTCTCCATCCCACAGCAGATGGTAACCATCGATGGTGTCAGGCACCGCAGGAGTAAGACGCAAATTCCCGGTGCCCAGGCGTTCGTCGTTGGCAAGCAGCAAACCGTCCAGCCGCCGGTCCAGATCCAATACGGCGAATACTGGGGCTGTACTGACAAGCTCACCGCCGACATACAGGACGCGCTCGCCGTCTTTGTGCTGGATGGGACGTTCGGTCAGGGTCGACTCGATACGAACCAGTCCGGACAAGGGCACGCTTTTACCCTCCCGACCAGCCAGGTGAATCCGCGACAACAATGCCGGGTCGATTTGGTGACGGCGAGGAATTTTCAGACGGATGGGAACGGCGTTCTTTTCTCCGGCAATGTGCACTCGCCCGAGCTCTTCACCGTCCAGCAGACGCCGCAAGGCAATCGCTACCTCGGCGGTGGTCACACCGGACAGTGCAGCTTTTTCCCGGTCCACCACCAGCCGATACTCCGGTACATCATCCGGTTCGGAGTCATTCACCTCGACCATGTCGTAAGTAGCCCTGAAAGCCTCTTCGACTTGCTTGCCGATCGCCCTAAGTTGCGCCAGGTCTGACCCGTAGATTTCGGCCACGACCATGGCGCGCACTGGCGGCCCAGGGGAATCCTCAAGCAACTGGATGACGCTACCGGGGTAGCGTGACTGAATGGCCAGAAGGCTTTGACGCAGATCTCGGACAATTTCAATTGACGTCGTGCTGCGCCTTGCCTTATCAATCAGGTTAACCCGTATTTCCGCTATGTGTGGCCCGGTCTTGTTGCCGGTGCCGCGCAATAGGCCATTGAAATCGACCACACCGGCCTCACCGAGCCAGCTCTGATAGTTAAGGATAAAAGTGTTTTGCCGCAATACGGCACCGATCTCTCGTACGACCCGGTCGGTGGTTTCTAGCGGGCTGCTCTCGGGCATGGCAAGGACAATATTGAAGGTGTTCTTGTTGTCCTTTGGCAGCATGGCCATCTCGACGCCAAGCCAGGACTGCGCTCCGCTTATTCCCGCAGGGCGCATGAACTGCCACGCCGGTTGCAGCAGAGAAAGCAGGATAGCAGTAGCCACGCCCAGCAGAACGCCTCGACGCAACCGCGGACGATCGATCAGCGGTGTCATCAGGGCGTGGTAGAAACGGTGTAACCGATCCTTGCTGTTGTGATCTTCAAGATCATGTCCCTCGCCAGGCTGGAGCCAGCGGTTGGCAGCCCAGGGGGTAATGGTATAGGCCACCAACAGCGAGGCCAGCATGGCAACGGGCACGGTGAAAGCAATCGGGTAGAAATATTGCCCGAGCATACCGGTTACCATCATCAGCGAGATAAATACCAGCATCACGGCGATGGTCGCCAGATTCGTAGGACTACCGATTTCATTGGTAGCCTGTACCGTGACCGCACGCTTATCACTCCGCCCCAGATGAGCGTAGCGCCGGTGGATATTTTCAATAACCACGATGGCCGCATCCACCAGCAGGCCGAGGGACAGGATCAGGGCGAATAGAGTCAGACGGTTGATGGTGGGGCCGAACAGGTAATTCACGCCCAGGGTCAGCCCCAAAATCAGGGGGACGCTAAGGCCCACGATTAAGGCTTCCTTCAGACCGAGAAAAAGCACCATGACCAGAAAAACTGAAAAGACCGCGATACCCAAGTGCTCAATCAACACATTCACGGCGGCATCAGCTTTTTGACCATCGTTACGGGTAACCACGAGTTCCACCCCAGCGGGGATAAACTGTTGCCGCATTCGCTCGATGCGGGCGAGTACCTCGTCAGCGACAACCACCGCGTTGGTGCCAGGTTTTTTGGCAACCGCTAGAGCAACTGCGGGCATTTCAGGATCCGAATTTTTGCCAAAACGCGGGTCTGCAGGGCCGAAGGTAAAACGTGACAGCTGAGTGCGTTCCTCGGCCGGGCCGTCAACGATGACCGCTACATCGTCAAGGTAAATGGGCCGACCAGCATGACTACCAACAATTAATTGTTTCAGGTCATCCTCTGAGGTGAGATAGCCATCGAGAAATACACTGCGATTATGGCCCTGCTGCACCACACTCCCCAAGGGAGCCGAGACATTGGCAGTGGTAAGGAAAGCGCGAACCTGATCGACGGTTACGGCGAACGCCTCCAAGCTATCCGGCTCAAGCTCCACGCGTACCTCCCGGTCGCGTCCGCCCTTGATATAGGTCGCGGAAACTGACTCCAGACTGCGTAAGCCGTCAAGCAAGCGATCAGCCAACCGCTTCAAAGCGTAATCATCATACGTTTGCGAGGCCAGAGTCACCGTTACGATGGGTACGTCATCCACGTCCACGCTAATAATGAGTGGTGCACTGGCATCGGCGGGCAGACGATCGCGCTGACTGAGAATCCGGTCGTAGAGCTTGACCAAGGATTTTTCCTTGTCCTGACCTACCTCGAACTGCACGGTAAGAAAGCCGACGGAGTTCATCGATGTAGCGAAGGTATGGTCGACGCCGGGGACTTGCTTGACAATGTCTTCCAGCGGACGAATCACCAGTTGCTCCACCTCAACAGCGGAAGCACCAGGCAGCAATACCCGCACCTGCGCACCGGGGACGATGATTTGCGGGTTTTCCTCGCGTGGCGTGAGGAGGATGGCCAGCATGCCGAGCACGGCGCAGGCAAGCATGAATAGTAGAGTCAGTTTTGAGGTGACGAAGATTTCGGCCAAGTGCCCCGCGATATTGACTTTGCGCTGGCTCATGGATATTCAGCACTAGTGATGCGGTCACCTTCGCGCAGGCCAGGAGCGACCACTGCGACTATCTGCTCACCCACCAGAAGGCCTGCTGCGATCTCAATACCCTTGGGCCACTCGCGGCCCGTGCGTAACCAGCGAAAACGTGCCAGCCCTGCGTCGTCAACCAGGAACACTCCGCGCAGTCCACCTCGTTCCACCAGCGCCTGCGGCGGAATTAGCACAGCCTGGCTGTCCCCGATGACAAAACTGGCACGGCCGAACATGCCCGGCAGCAGATTCTTGGTATTGGGCAGCGCGATTTTCAACTGATAGCTGCGGCTGACCGGGTCACCCGAGGGCACGACACGGCTCACCATACCTTGTAGCACCTGAGGCAGCACATCGATCTTCACGCGTACCGAACTCCCTACAGCAATCGCAGCAACATGGGCTTCGCTGACAGACGTGTCGAACAGCAAGGTACGGCCTACCTCCAGGATGAGCATCGGTTCGCCCGGCTGGGCCATATCACCGGCACGCTTCAAGCGAGCCACCACCACGCCGTCGCCTGGACTCCTTATTTCGATGTAGGCGCGCTGTGCATCCGCCGTCTCCTGCGCAGCTTGCGCCTGATTCAGTAACTCTTTGGCAACATCACGCTTGAGGCGGATCTTGCGCCACTCATACTCGGAAATATAACCCCGCTCATAGAGGCGCTTAAAACGCTCGAAATCGATCTGGACATCGGCAAAGGCTGAGTTAGCCGCACTAAGTTCCGCCCTGCTCTGGCGGATGCCACCTTCGATGTTGGCACCATCGAGTTTGGCAATGATTTCTCCACGCTGCACCCGGTCACCCTCCCGCACCTGCAACTCATGGATGTAACCACTCACCTTGGACGTGACCTCTATGCGCTGGTCGGACACCACGGAGCCGACGGTCGTGTAGTCAATAGGGACATCGACAGCAGCCACTGTAAAAGTACTCAGATTCCAGCTTTTTAGACCTACAGTTGAAGGCGTATCCGCAGACTGCCCGCATCCTGCCAGCACGCCAGAAGTCAATACCAGCAGTATGGTGTGGATGGCTCTATTCACAGGGGGTGTTCCTTCTTTGCAGGCTTCGCAAGATATGGGGTGATAGTGAGGCCAATTGCCGCTGAGTGTGTCCATAACCGATGGCAATAATTTCCTCGGCGTGGCCGAAGTCCAGAAAACGGATGTGTCCCAGCGGAGGCTGGATGAGCAAATCCGGTCGATCCAAGCTCAAGCGCGATTGGGTGATGCTCGTTTCCATGATGTTAATCGAGGCTAGCAACACGTCGAAAATATTGGGTAGCGGTTCCTGGGAAAGCCATGTCCTGAATTGCATCGAGACGGAATCATCCCCAGCAATCAACTTGCGCTGTATATCCGTCATGCTTAGCCGATAGTCGCCTACCCAACATGAAAACTTGTCTGCCGGACCGTCTCCTGTACTGGTCGAAGCATCACAACCCTGCACCGGTTTGAAGTTCTTTCCGGGGACGATTTGTTGATTGAGGTCGACTGCGATCACTGGGCCGGCTCCCATAGCGCGCACGACGCTTATCGGCACGGGATTGGTGAGTCCGCCATCTACCAGAATTCGACCGTTGCTGCGCACCGGGGTGAAGATGCCGGGTACCGAGATGCTTGCACGCACAGCCTCGATCAGGTCGCCCGAGCGGATCACGATCTCCTCGCCGTTGACGATATCGGTTGCCACGCAGGCAAAGGGCGTAGGCAATGCCTCGATAGTCTTGGCCTGAACGTGCGCGCGTAGCAAGGCGCTAACTTTCGCACCGTCGAGCAAGCCCGACCTAGGCAACACTACATCGAAGAAAGAAGCCGTCATTTTCCAGTCGAACGACTGAAAGGTGGTTTCCAGTTCTTCCAGTTGGCCGGCAGCCTGGATCGCCCCGATCAGTGCACCGATACTGGTGCCAGCGATGACGTCCACTTCGATGCCGGCTGCTTCGATGGCACGGATCACACCAATATGAGCGAGCCCACGCGCCGAACCGCTGCCCAGCGCCAGGCCTACTTTACGTGATTGCCCTGGTACTACACCGCAGTCGGAATGGTCCGTATCCTGCGAAGAGGTCATGTCGTTATCCTTCTGATCTAACGCTCGTGACAAATAACTCGGCTGACATTTTGTCTATTCATTCCTTGCTGCCGCTGGGCCAGATGTAGTTAAACAACCAGATACTGCCAGGGATGGCATCGATGAAGCCAAGCAGACCAAATAAAAGGCAGTCCCTTCAAAATCGGAGCGCCGTACACAAACACGACGATTAATGAACCTATACTCAGCACCGCTGACAACATTAGTTCACCCACAGGGGTACCTGTTTATTTTGCAGGATGGCAATTCTTGTGAGTCGCTGATTTGTAGACGAATTTTATGGCTGTCACATTGACAACCACAGGCACGGCCACGCTAGACTTGAATTGTGACTTCCACACCCGTTCGCTAAGGCCGCTCGGTGCCGCTGTCTTTAGCCTTGCACGCTACTACTGCTCATAGGCCATAATCGGAAACAACCGCCGCCACACGCAGCATCTAAGTACGGTCGACACGAAACCTTAAAAACCGCACTTTTAAAAATTACAGAGCAATCTAAAATCAATCTAACTTAAATATCTCTACAGCCCCACCCAAACTGCCAGCCAATTTAACTAAAGATTGATTTACTTCCGTTATCCTGCCACTACCCAGCTCAATTCCCGCAGCAATGTCTCTAATAACATTCGCATTACCCAACATATCTTCTACAACTGCGCTCTGCTCTTCTGAAGCGGCTGCAACTTGTGAAATCTGCAACATTATTTTGGATACAGAATCTACAATCTCATAAATTAATCTACTAGCTTCGTCAGCTGCAACGACACTATTTTTTGACTCAACCACACAATGTTTAATTACATCGAGAGCAACTAATATGCTTTTATTTAAAGACGCGATCATTGCCTGTATTTCATAGGTGGAATTATTTGTACGCTGAGCTAAGCTTCTAACTTCATCAGCTACAACAGCAAACCCTTTCCCAGCCTCGCCGGCATGTGCCGCCTCAATTGCCGCATTTAAAGCCAGAAGATTTGTTTGATCTGTGATTTGATCAATAATATCAACAATTGTACCTATTTTTGCAATATCAGTTTCAATGCACTTAATAGCCATGCATGAATCATTAACCCATTCTGACAGAGCATTTATAGATGAGACAGCGTTACCAATAGACTCTTGACCAAGAACCGCCAACCGCTGCCCCTCAGATGACAGTACTTCAGACTTACTTGCCGCATTGGATGTTTCCGTTATTGCGGAAGAAATCTGTGATAATGCACTGACAAATTCGTCAACCTTAGTTGACTGTTTACATAGATCACTAGACGTACCTTGTGAAACCCTTAAAGCCTCAAGTGCTGAATTAGACAGATCAACTTGTACGTTTTTTATTGATTCAATCAAGACGCGCACTCCGGCAGCCATAGCCATGACGGATAACTGCATTTTACCTACTTCATCATTTCTCGGTGCAGCACAGTATGTAAGATCACCTTTTGACATGCCATCCATCACATGAATCATTCCAGTTATTGACTCAAGGGTTCTCTTCATAAGAAGATAAATAATGAAAAAGAAGAGACCATTAATTACTAAAAAAGTGAAAAAAACATAAGACTTAACACGCCGCGAAATATCTGCAAGCTCAACCCCAAAGCGATCAGAGTTATTATACGACCAACTCACAAGCCGTTTCATTTCCTCAATCTGCTCAGAAGAAATCCTATCTTTATAAATACCACTTGCATACTCAACGAACTGCCCAAGCCTTTCTGATGAAGTATCAGAAAGCTCTAGGATCAACCCCTTCCCTAATAGTTTTAAAAGAGCCTTGTCACCCTCCCACATACCATTTACAGATACAGCTTGCCTGCGCGCCCTCCGAACCTGTTCCATTATATAAATAATGTTTGCTTCTTTTTTCTGTAACTCATAATGTACATTACTCAAGGCAACAACATGCTCCCTCTCATAATAAGAGAACTCAGTCAACTTATACATTAATCGCATCCCGAACAGCGCAACCAAAAACAAAAATCCTGCCATAGCAACAATCAATAAAAAACGATACCGCAGCGAACTATTGATACTCATACCCCCTCCATTAGAAGAAAATTCGACCTAAATAAACACCATAAAATTTAAATACTTATATTAAAAAAAAGTATTAACAGCACTCTTTACAGCCTAAAGAATGCTGTTAAATGAAGAACAATAAATAATTAGAACATATATGATGCCCCGAGGCTCAGGATGAAAGGATCAACCTCAATCTTGGTAGAAGCAGGCGCCGATCCAAATGTGCCAGAGACATCAGTTTCGAACGGAATATAGCGTAGATCTGAATTTAGCATCCATGAGTTACCAACATCATATCTAAGTCCGACCTGAACAGCAGGTGCCCATTTATCTTCGATATCAAATGAAGTCAAGGCACCATCAGTTTTGTCAAAGAAAAATACCCGCCCGACACCCAACCCAACATATGGATAAAATCGTTCGAAATTATCGAAATGATATTGGAGTGATAAAATTGCAGGACCATAGTCAACTTCACTGACTCTTCCCAGTGCAGAGATGGAACCTTCACCTTGAAATTTAGCTCTAGCTGGAACTCCCACAAAAAGATCCAGCGCCACTTTATCAGTAATAAAGTAGGAAATATCAAAAGTAACTGTTGTGTCATTGCCAATGCTTACAGCAGCGCTAGGCACAGTAGCCCCGCCTATATTTAGCGGGCCCAATGTCTCATCGACATAAACTTTAGAAAGATTTAAGCTTGCAACCCAGTCGCCCTTATTGTAACCAGCTCCTCTCGAATAGGTTTCGCCTGACAACGCGTCGGCGGCACCTAACACAGAACCACTTACCGAAATCCACATTGAGATATTTTTCACAAAAGTCGGACTCATGATGCATCTCCATTTTTATTATAAAAATAAATTCATGAAACAAGTTACTACATTTCACAGAGACTGACTTTTAAAAAAATCAGCCCGAGTTCGCACCGAAAGCGTCACGCTAGAATATCAGCGTATTTCTCACGCAAACGATTCTTCAGAATTTTACCAGTTCCATTGCGCGGCAACTCATCAACAAATATAACAGCATCAGGAATTTGCCATTTAGCCACTTTTCCTTCGAAATAATAAAGCAAATCATTGTCCGTAAGACTTGAATCTGGGGCTCTGACTACAACAAGAAGCGGACGTTCATCCCACTTTTCGTGCTTTACCGCTATGACTGCAGCATCAACTATCGCTGGATGCGAAATCGCAATACCTTCTAACTCTACTGTACTAATCCACTCGCCACCGGACTTTATAATATCCTTTGCGCGATCACAAATCGTCATGAAGCCATCGTGATCAATAGTGGCCACATCACCAGTTGGAAACCATCCATTCGAGAGGGTTGTACCAATAGTGCTACGAAAATAATCTTTAATAACCCAATGACCTCGAACGATAAGATTGCCTTTGCAGACACCATCTTCAGGCAGTGTGGCACCCTCATCATCAACTATCTTCAGTTCGACACCATAAGGTGGACGCCCCTGGCTTTGGCGCAGTGCAAGTTTCTTATCCAATGGCAAATTCACTTGATGCCCGAGCAGCGTATTTGCCGTACCAAATGGAGAAAGCTCAGTCATACCCCAAGCATGAATAACTTCAATACCATATAGATCGTTAAATTCTTTAATCATAGATGGAGGGCACGCTGAGCCTCCTACAACAGTTCGAGTAAGGCTTTCTGCTTTCGATCCACTTTCTGCTAAGGAGGTTAACAACCCCTGCCAAATAACAGGCACTCCAAGAGCAATACTGACACGTTCCTGGTCAATTAGCTTCGCTAAGCTAGCGCCATCAAGCGCAGGGCCCGGAAGAACTAATTTTGCACCCACCATAGCAGCTGAGTATGGAATACCCCACGCATTTACATGAAACATCGGAACGACTGGTAAAATTGTATCTCGCGCAGACAAATTTAGCGTATCTGGCATTGCAGTCGTCATCGAATGTAGAACTGTGGAGCGGTGTGAGTAAAGTACGCCCTTAGGATTCCCCGTAGTACCCGAAGTATAACAGAGACTAGAAGCCTCACTTTCATCGACATCAGGCCATACATAGTCATCATCACCTTGTCGAATCAGATCTTCGTAGAAAAGCAATCCTGGTATCTTGGCGGAAGCTTGTAAATCTGCACATCCCATCAAGACAAAGGCTTTGGCCGTTGTTAATAGCCCATCCAGCTCAACAATTATAGGCAAGAATGTCTCATCAAAAAATACTACTTTGTCCTCCGCATGATTTATCACATAAGCGATCTGCTCTTTGAATAGCCTAGGGTTGATTGTATGGCACACCATCCCAGCACCTGAAATACCGAAGTAAATCTCAAGATGGCGAACATTGTTCCAGGCAATGGTTGCACAACGATCACTTTGTGTGAGCCCCATTTTGCCTAGTGCGGACGCAAGCTTACGGGCACGCTGCGCCACCCCAGACCAATAAGTCCTTGTTACTTCGCCAGAGGTTTCAACAGAAACTACCTCTGTACTACCATGGTATCGCTCAGCATGATCAATAAGTGAACTAATGATCAACTGCTTATGCATCATATTACCAATCATAGCGCGGTTCCAGATTCACGATTAAAAATATTTACAGCAGTTACTTCAGTAAAACGCTTACTCATACATTGAGTGAAAACCAACGCTAAAGCAGTTCTGGCGAAAAATTATTGTGTCTAAAATTAATGCTCGCATCCAATGAATCCATATCAATTTTCCGCAAAATTATTTCCGCAGCATTTTCAGCAATCATAATCGTCGGAGCGTTTGTATTCCCGGCGACTAGATTCGGCATAATGGATGCATCAACAACTCTTAGATTTGTTAAGCCACGCACTTTCAGGCTTGGATCAACAACTGACGATGGATCTTTACCCATTCTACAAGTACCTACTGGGTGATAGATTGTCTCAGCTCTACTACGAATATCTGCAACTATTTCATCATCGCTGGTAACAGCAGGACCTGGGACTATTTCCCGTTTAAAATGCTGAGCCATGGACGGGGCCTCAAAGATAGCGCGGCCAATCTTAACGCCAGCAATCATAGTTTTAATATCTTCAGGGTCACTAAGATAATTGGGTTCAATTAGTGGATCATCCAGTGGGTTAGCACTTTTGAGACCAACCCTTCCTCGACTTTTAGGTAAAAGATCACATATGTGTAGCGTGTAACCATAACCAACAGCTATTTTACGACCGTGATCCTTTAAATAGGTTGGCAGGAAGTGAAACTGCAGATTAGGTCGATCACGTTCAGGAGAGCTTTTTACAAAGCCACCTGACTCTGCCACATTGCTCGTCAGAAAACCCTTACGCTTAAAAATATAGGACAATAAACCCACAACCGCACGCGGTATGAAAGAGAACGCCACGCCTATCGGTGCTTGGGAGTTTGCAGCACACATCAGAGTAATATCCAAGTGGTCTTGAAGATTTTGTCCAACTTCAGGAAGGTCGTGCACTAGGGTAATGCCATGCCCCTTAAGCTCGGCTGCCGGTCCAACTCCAGACAGCATTAAAAGTTGAGGTGTATTGACCGCACCAAGAGAAAGAATCACCTCACCACTATCTGTAGTCTTAACCTGATGATTCATATTGCGTTTTATATAAGACACCCCTACTGCCTTACGATCTTCAAAAAGTACTTTTGTAGCATGCGCTTCAGTAATGATATCTAGATTAGGTCGATCAATTACATCATGCAAAAATGCACGAGCGGAACTCCAGCGCTGCCCATGCTTTTGGGTTACTTGATAAAAACCTACGCCCTCTTGGTGAGCACCGTTGAAATCACCGTTGAAGCTAATTTTAGCCTCCATACCAGCTTGGACAAATGATTTACTCAGTGGATTTATATCCTTTAAATCACTAACAACCAGTTCTCCGCTCGTACCATGGTAGTTTGATTTATCAAACCGCTGGTTGCGCTCAAGTGTTTTGAACAACTCGAAAGCACGGTTCCATCCCCAATAAGCCCCACCCGCGAGCTCCCAAGCATGGTAATCATTCTCATGACCCCGGATATAGACCATCGCATTGATCGAACTTGAACCACCTAGCGTTTTCCCTCGGGGCCAAAATAGACTGCGCTCATTAAGTTGTTGCTGCGGTGCAGTTTGAAATGCCCAGTTAAGTTTTTTACTATTAGAAAGTAAAGCAATACCTAGCGGCATATGGATTAACGGGTTTGTATCTCGCGGCCCGGCCTCAAGTAAGCAAACACGCTTCAACGGATCGGCTGAAAGGCGATTAGCGAGAACACATCCAGCGGATCCAGCACCAACAATTATATAATCATACATATTCATGTTACCCCTAAAAGAAAATTATTGCAGTACCACTTCAGCTCAAGTACCTTACCGTCATGTTAATTAATCGCTTAACCTTTTCCGTATAAGGGGGAAACAACAAGTGTGTAATTGATAACTTATCCTGCAAAATTGGCTTCTCGTGTGAAAAAGCCTGAAAACCATAAAACCCATGAGCACTGCCAATACCGCTATTATTAACCCCACCAAAAGGAAGATTGGGATGCAAAAATTGAACGACACTTAGATTTATTCCAACTGACCCAGAACTCGTGCGAGCCACAATATCTTGAGCAAATCTTATATCTTCAGAGAAAATATAAAGCGCCAGAGGCTTAGCGTTATCGCGTATCTGATTAACCACATAGTCTATATCATCATATTCAATAATAGGCAGTAATGGACCGAATATTTCCTCTCGCGAAACATCCATCTCCGGAGTTATTTTAGATATTAAAGTTGGCGCTATAAATCTTTCCTGCGCATCAATCTCACCTCCCTGTAAAATTTCCGCTCCTTTTGCTTTTGCGTCACCTATGAGATCATAAAGCCTATTGAAGTGTTGATCACTTACAATCCTACAATAGTCCGGCGATCTCTTCTGCGCCTCAAAATCTTTTCCATAAACCCGCATAATTTCCTTTATGATGATTTTATTAAAATCATGGGCTATACTTTTGTGCACAAATACATGGTCAGGCGCGATGCACGTCTGTCCATTATTCGAAAACTTTCCCCAGACAATGTTACGAGCAGCTTTTTTTAAGTTTGCTGTCGGGCCAATAATCGTTGGGGACTTTCCGCCTAGCTCCAATGTAACCGAAGCCAGTGTTTTCGCTGCGGCTTGCATTACTAATTTCCCGACTCGCGGGCTACCTGTAAAGAAGATATGGTCAAATGGTAGCGCCAACAGCTCTTGAGAAACAGTGGCGTCGCCCTCCACCACAGCGACTAAATCCGCGGAAAAGGCTTCCCGAATGATAGAATCTATCAACTGAGCAGTATGCGGGGTCAACTCAGATGGCTTTATAATAACGCTATTGCCAGCTGCCAGCGCAGAGACAAGTGGGCCAAAACTAAGATTGAAGGGATAGTTCCAAGGCGCAATGATTAAACAAACCCCCTTTGGCTCGAAACAAAGTCGTGCTTTGGTGCCCAGCACACTAAGTGCTGCCCTCACCCTTCGTGGCTTCATCCAAGTTTTCAGGTTGCGTTTTGCGTGACTTATTTCTTGCAATACCGGAAATATTTCTGTCAGTTTTACCTCGCTCGCCGGCTTACGGAAATCTGCCGCAAGTGCAGCGATAATTTCTGACTCACGCCGCTGAATTATTTCTTTAAGTACATCAAGAGCAGCCGTACGCTCTGCTAAACTAAGTGTCCCCCGGCGACCGCTACTTGCCTTTTTTTGCGAATTAAATATTTCAATTATCGAGTTTCTTTCAGTACTTAAACTGTACCCGGCTAGCCCAGTGTGCATATTCATTTTTATTATTTTCCTGAAGGACTTTAAATGTATTAGGCTGATTTTTCTTGGTAGAGCACATAGTCTTCTTTAGTGGCCCCACAATCCGGACAGCACCAGTCATTAGGGATATCCTCAAAACGAGTACCTGGAGCAAATCCCTCGACCTCGTCACCTAACTCCTCGTCATATATATGACCGCAAGTAATACAGATCCATTTAAGTAATGCTGCTCCGCTCTGTGGTTTAGTTACCTGTGACTTACTTTGTCCCTCTAGTTTCTGCTCTTCAACTGCAACGTCAAGCGCGCTCTCTACGATCATCGTCGCATTTGATATTCCAGCGTTTACATCAGAACCACCCATTTTATTCAGACCTGATAGAGTACTGCTTGGCCTGATATTTACTTCCCCTGCGACCCCCTCAATCATTACAAAATCTAGCTTGTCTCGAACGGCGCAATCTGGACAACACCATTCTTCAGGAATGGCGACCCAAAGAGTATTTGGAGCAAACCCTTCATGCGGCTCACCCTTACTTTCATCATAAATATATTTACAATCTGGACACTTATAGCTAGCCATGGTTGTCACCCTATTAATTAACTTCACCCTTAAAGGATGTTCATTATTTTTTTTTCTTTGCGGAAGACCTACGTACAGTTTGCGTTTGGCTTCGCCGCTGATTTATGGTGACCACCTCAAGCTCATCGGCCAAACTTATTTTTTCAGCCTTTTTTTTTGGTTCAGAACTCGTTTTTTTGAGCTCTAATAACATATATTCGGCAGTGTGATTTTCATTTTTAATTCCAAGATCGTTGCTCTCTTGTTGTACGAGTTCGCACTGCGGATCACAAATTATCTTAAAGTCAATTTTGTCTCGAACGGCACAGTCTGGGCAGGCCCAATTTTCGGGAATTTCATCCCAAGTAGTACTGGGCTTAAACCCTTCGTGCGGCTCCCCTCTACATTCGTCATAGATATACTGACAGTCTGGACACTGGTACTTAGCCATTATTCTCCCTCTTGTAGAGCCTGTGTTCGCAGTCCATCGACCTGCGTCTACACTGCACAAGACAAACTCTCGAAAATACTGTTATCGGGTGCTGCCGACAGATTCAAAAACCTAAACCTGTCGGCACTTTCAACTGCAGAACTGACCTTCAAGGCATCTATTACACCATTGCTTTTACGCCTTGATTATCACTAGCCTCAACATGAGCAAACTTCTTCATGTACTCTGCACGCATTGAGTCGTCAATTTGAATCTTGCTCAGGTCGCCATTTGCCCAATTCACCACTTTAGGATCCATGACCGACCGAAACCACTGAGGGATCATTGCCATGAGAAATACACCGGGGTAACCAGTCGGGAGTGCGGGTAGGCCTGGGAAATCACGTAATGATTGGTATGAACGAGTTGGGTGTGCGTGATGGTCAGAGTGACGCTGAAGGTGGAACAGAACTAGATTCGAGACTATGTGATTACTGTTCCAAGAGTGATGTGGCTTTTGATGTTCATATCGCCCATCTGCCATTTTTTCACGCAGTAAACCGTAATGTTCAATATAATTGGCACTGGTCAACTGCCACCACCCAAAGGCCAACTGGATTGGAAGGAACACCAGCATTTTCGGACCAAAGAAGGCAAGGAGGAGAGTGTAGAGGATAACGGTGATAACCATTGGTTGGAGAATCTCGTTCTCTAAACTCCAAACGCTTTGGCCACGGCGCGAAAGGCGTTGCTCCTCAAGTCCCCACGCACGACGAAACGCCCCTGGAATTTCACGGGTCGAAAATTTATAAATATTTTCCCCCATACGTGACGTCGCAGGATCCATCGGTGTAGCAACATCTCGGTGATGACCTTTATTGTGCTCAATAAAGAAATGTCCGTACCCGACAACAGCCAGAACAATTTTCGCCATCCAACGATCAAATGCTTCTTTTTTGTGGCCCAACTCATGACCAGTATTAAGCGCTAGACCATTCACGATGCCCAGTGACAAGGCAAGCGCGCCGATTTCGAACCACGACATAGGCTGAGTCCCGACCCACCAAGCAGACACGATTAGTGCTGCGTAATGCATTGGAACTGTTAGATAGGTTAAAACTCGATAGTAACGCTCCTTCTCCAGCTTCTCGACTACCTCTTCAGGTGGATTATTAAAGTCCTCACCGAATGCCGCATCAAGCAATGGAAGAAACCCGTACCATACAGCCAGAACTAGACCATAAAAAACACCCCATCCTGTCTCATTGGCAAGCCAGATCCCAATCATCGGAGTTGCCGGCCAGAAAGTTGAAAGCAGCCAAAAATATTTCTTTTTGTCCACGTATTCTGGAACTAAATCCAGAACGTTGTTTTTTCCAATCATTTTTATTCTCCTATTTTTCAATAAGTCTCTGCGAGCACCACACAGCCTGATTCCTACCCCAACAGGGAAAATCCAGCTATCTCCTCCCACATTTGACATGGTCAAAATCGCACTCACCTTAGACTCTCCTCAACTACCCATTGGTGTAGTTCTTTGGATCTCGGTAGGAATGGCAGTCACCTGCCCCCCCCCGCACAGACTGTTGTGGTCAACGAATTCTGGACACTGGTTTAGGGCCTGTTGCCGCTGACCGAAAACTGACCAGTAGGGGCTGTTCTGCCGACTGAAAACTGACCGGTCGCTATAGGCCATCGACGTATTTGGTGGTCAGCAACATCGCCAAAACGCTGGAGCTGGCCATGCTCTTTTCGATCAGTTGCACCGGTTTTTCAGCAGTGACCAGCGCGGTTTCACAGCCACGGCAGGCGTAGACCTTACGCACATGTTTGATCACGCGGATTTGCATCGGCACGATCTCAAGCTGCTCGCTGATTTCCTCGCCAATGCTGTGTTTACGGCAACCGCAGGCACAGCTCAGCTCGTGATCGGGCAGTTCGTGAATGACTTCGATACGCGGAAGATAGGCGGGCAGAGGCTTGCGTTTACCCCGTCGTTTGGTCGGGTCGCGGTAGGGACGGCAGTTACCTGCCGCCCCCGCACAGATCCGTACGTGCGGAACTACCGCATAAAATGTGGCTGAGCACATTTTATGCGGGGTGACTCTCAAGTACGGTTCTTAGGGGAGGCAGGAGTGGTAACACTCCTGCTTTACCCGACTGAAGGCTCATATCGGCGTGGACGTCGAGTCTGGCCTGGTGCACAGCGTGGTAGGCACGGCGGCCAATGTGGCGGATGTCACCCAGGTCGACAAGCTGTTGCACGGAGAGGAAAACATGGTGGGGGCCGATGTTGGATATACAGGTGTCGAGAAGCGTCCTGAGCATGGGGGCCGTCAAGTTATCTGGCAGGTTGCCGCACGCCGCAGCACCTACAAGAAACTCGATAAGCGCAGCGCGCTGTACAAAGCCAAGCGCAAGATTGAGAAGGCCAAAGCCCAGGTGCATGCCAAGGTCGAGCATCCGTTCCGGGTGATTAAACGTCAGTTCGGTTATGTGAAGACGCGCTTCCGTGGCCTAGCCAAGAACACTGCGCAACTGGTGACGCTGTTCGGAAAGCGCTCCATAAACCCCATCTACCCAGTTCAGGCAGTTTGGTTTTAAATCGCCTTCAGGTTCCAGGGCAGTAGCGCTTCATAGTCCTCAACGGTAGTGGCTTGGGGCAGGAGCTCGAGGATATGGCGCAGCCAGGCATAAGGCTCCTGACCGTTGGCTTTGGCGGTTTCCACCAGGCTGTAGAGCTGCGCGCTGGCTGTCGCTCCTTTTGGCGTGTCGCTGAACAGCCAGTTCTTGCGCTTATGCCAAGCTTGGCATAAGCGCAATTATCCTCACTCGGAAATTATGCTCAGTTCGCCTGTGCTCGGTTTCGTGATCGCATAGTCCACCTGCTGTCCGGGTCTTCCGGCGCGTTTCGGACACGCCATAATTTTTGGTGGTTTTCTGTAGAGCCCGTCCCCTCTACAGGAGCACACCATGTCTGCGGATCAATACCTGGCGAGACTTTCTTGCCGCGACGAGCTCAACGACAGTCCGCTCAGCGCTACCGTCGTTCCTTACGTCGAAGCCCTACTTGTCCAGCGCTACGCTAAGCGCACGATCGGCCTGTATTTGCATGCTCTGGCCCACTTCGGTCACTGGATGAAGACCGAAGCGCTGTGTGTGGAGAGCATCGACGCAGCGCTCACCGAGCGCTTCGTGCGCGAGCATTTACCTGCCTGTACCTGTTCTATGTCGCTGCATTCCGGCACGGTCAATACTAGGGCGGCACTCCGGCACTTGCTAAAGCTGCTGGCACAACGGCGACCAGTGAAATCATCCACAGATGATCCGATCACAACTGAGCTTGACCGGTTTGGCGATTATCTTCAGAACATCTGCGGGGTGGCCCCCCAAACAAATGCTCGTCGATGCAAAGACGTCGGGGTACTTCTCGTTTACTGCTTCGGAGCCGAGCCGCTTGTTCTATCGCCACTGTCCGTTGCCCAGATTGACGCATTTGTAGCTACCTTGATCCCGCGCTTGCGACCGGCATCGTTGCGGACGGGGTGCAACAGTTTGCGTAGCTATTTTCGTTTCCGCGCCTTGCTGGGGGAGTCGACCGACGCACTCTCGGCGAGCCTCCCGAGAGTCGCGGACTGGCGGCATGCCACCTTGCCCAAGGCGCTCTCGGATGCTCAGCTGGCGGCGTTTCTCAAGGTGTTCGATTGCTCAAATCCGGTCGAACTGCGTGATTACGCCATCGCACGCTGCCTGCTTGACCTTGGTTTGCGTGGCGATGAAGTGGCTCACCTGACACTGCAGTCGGTCGACTGGCGCAACGGCACGCTTACGCTCGGCACTAGCAAGAGCAAACGCGTGCAGCAATTGCCCCTTCCAGTGCCCACCGGTGAGGCGATTGCCCGCTATCTGCGACAGGGACGACCGCAGACGACCGACCGCAATTTGTTCGTGCGCCATCGCGCACCCGTCGGCATACCGCTCAGCGTGGCTGCCCTCCGTAGCGCCATGAATCGAGCCTTTGTACGCTGCGGCTTGCGTGATCAGTTCTGCAATACCCATGTCCTGCGCCGTACCACGGCGACCCGGCTGCAGCGCGCAGGGGCGTCGGTCAAGGAAATCGCCGATCTGCTGCGCCACCGAAGCATCGACACGGCCAGCGCTTACGCCCGCGTCGACCTGGAAGGTTTGCGCGCCGTCGCATTGCCCTGGCCCGGGAGTCGCTCATGAAGACGCCGATCTCCTGGATGTCACACGTCGAGGCGTATTTGGCGCATCGGCGCGGCCTCGGATTCAAGCTGACGAATGATGAAGCGCGGCTCAGATCATTCGCCCGCTTCGCTGACCAGATCAGCACGGCGGATCATCTGACGGTGGCGCTTGCCGTCGCCTGGGCCCGCGCTTCGCGGTGTCCAAGTCCGCTCACATGGGCTCGTCGCATCGAGGTTCTGCGTGGTTTCGCCCGATTCTGCCAGCGTCTCGATCCGGCTACCGAGATACCACCACGCGATCTCTTCGGTTCTGCTCACCGGCGCCTGGTCCCGCACATCTACACTGCTGCGGAGCTGGTCGCGCTCCTCAAGGCTACCGATGAACTCATTCCGATCAACGGGCTGCGCGCCGCAACCTGCCGTACCGTATTTGGATTGCTGGCCGCGAGCGGGCTGCGTATCGCCGAAGCGCTTGCGCTCACGCGCGCAGACGTCGATCTGGCGAGCGGGGTGCTCTGTATCGAGGAGGCCAAGTTTCATCAGCGGCGTCTGGTGCCGCTGCATCCGAGCGTTACCGAGCAGTTGCGCGCATATGCCCGGCAGCGTGACCAGCTCGTGCCGCGGCCCGCGTGCGAACGGTTCTTTCTGCGCGATGACGGCCAGCCGGCCAATCAGCGCGCAATGCTGTACGCCCTACAAACGCTGTGCCGACAACTCGACTGGCAGCCGCGCGGGAACCATGTCCATCACCGTTTGCACGATCTGAGACACACCTTTATCGTGAGCAGCATGCTGCGCTTCTACCAGCAGGGCATCGATGACGAGCACGCCGTACTGGCGCTATCGACGTACGTGGGGCATGCCAGGGTGAGCGATACCTACTGGTACTTCACTGGCGTGCCGGAGCTGATGGCGATTGCGGCTGAGCGCTTCCACCGCTATGCACTGGGAGCATCGCAATGAACCCCTTGCTGGCCGATGCTGCCGAATTTTCTGCCTTGCTCCAGCGCTTCTTTGCCGAACGCCTCATGCAACAAAAGAACGTGAGCCCGAGAACGGTGAGCGCTTACCGCGACACCTTCCGTCTGCTGCTTCGCTACATCGAGCGCGAGAGGGGCAAACCGCCCGCCAAGCTGACGCTGAATGACTTCGATGCAACATTGGTGCTCGAGTTTCTGGCCCATCTTGAAGCCGAGCGGCATAACTCGGTGCGCAGCCGCAACGCGCGCTTGGCAGCCGTGCGAGCCTTTGCCCACTACGTGGCCTTGCAATGCCCGCCAGCTCTGCAGTTGGCCCAGCAAATATTGGCCATCCCGATGAAGCGCTTCGACAAACCACTGCTCGGGTTTCTTTCCCGCGACGAGGTTCAGGCGCTGCTCGCCGCGCCCGATGCCAATACATGGTGCGGCCGGCGCGATCGTATCCTGATCGCGCTGCTCTACAACACGGGAGCCCGAGTCTCCGAGTTGATCGGCATTCGCGTGGCTGACGTGACGCTGGAAGTCACCCCCTCGGTGTGTCTGCACGGCAAGGGGCGTAAGCAGCGAACCGTGCCGCTGTGGAAGGAAACGGCCGTCGAGATCCGTCACTGGCTGCAGTCCGTCGGCTTGCGGGCGGAACAGCCCCTGGTACCCAGCCGACGCGGACTGCCGATGACGCGCTCGAATGTGGCTGAGCGGATTGCCTTGGCAGTCACTGCCGCGACAAAAAAGTGCCCCCAGTTGCAGCAGCGCAAGGTGTCACCACACACGCTGCGGCATACGACGGCCATGCACCTTCTGCAGGCCGGAGTGGACATCACCGTCATCGCGCTATGGTTGGGCCACGAAAGCCCGGTCACCACCCATGGATATGTCGAGGCTGACCTGGCCATGAAGGAACGTGCGCTTGCCACCATCGGCCCACCCGAAACCAAGCGCACGCGCTATCGTCCGACTGACGCCCTGCTGAAGTTTCTGGAAAGTCTCTGAAATTATGCAAAGTCGGCAGTGGTTGGCTGCCAGGCGCGCCGTCATCCACTGCTGCATACCCGACATAATTTCCGAGTGAGGATAATTGCGGCCGATGACGAAGGGCCGGATGGCCCGCTCGGCAGCGTTGTTGTCGATCGGCAGGTGGCCGGCCTCGATGTAGCGCTCGAGTCGGCTCCAGTTGCTCGCCAAGTAGTTCACTGCTTTGCCCAGGGCATTCTGCGCGGTGACCTGCGGCTGGGTTTTCTCCAGCCAGGCCTTGAGTTGGGCGAGCAACGGCCGGCTGTGTTGCTGACGGCCGTGGTGGAGTGCCTCATCGCTGACGTCCTTGAGTTCGCGCTCGATGCCGTAGAGTTTGTTGATCATCCCCAACGCGATGTCGGCGCGTCCGGTTTTGCCCTTCGGTTGCACCTTTTGCGCTTCGACGAATTTGCGCCGTGCATGCGCCCAGCAGGCCAGACGTTCAACACCCGACTGTGCGGCCACAGCGTTGTAGCCAGCGTAGTCGTCGGTCATCAAATAACCGCGATAGCCGGCAAGCAGGCGCAGTGGTACCTCCTGGGCACGGCTGGCGGTGTACTCGAAGAGGATCACCGGCTTGTTCGGCGGGCCGCCGGTTTGCACCCACATCCAGGAGTGGCTGCTCGGGTCGCGCCCCGGCTCTTTCAGCACCTGCACACGGGTTTCATCGCAATGGATCACCGGGCTGTCCAGCAGCTTGTCGCGCATCAGGTTGAGCAAGGGTTGTAACTGCGCACCGCACTGAATCACCCAGCGCGCCAGGGTCTGGCGGGGGATGTCGATGCCATGGCGGCTCAGAACCGTCTCGAAGCGATACAGCGGCAGGCCGTCCGCATACTTGGTGGTCAGCAGCATGGCCAAGACGCTGGGGCTGGCCAGGCTTTTCTCGATTAACTGCGCCGGCTTATCGGCGGTGACCGGCGCGCGTTCGCAGCCCTTGCAGGCGTAGGTTTTGCGGATGTGTTTGATCACCCGGATCTGCATCGGGATGATCTCCAGTTGTTCGCTGGTTTCCTCACCCATGACGTGTTTGCGGCAACCGCATTCGCAGGTCAGTTCGTGCTCGGGCAACTCGTGAATGACTTCGATGCGAGGCAGTTCGGCCGGCAGTGACTGGCGCTTGCCACGCGGTTTGCTGACGGCGACAGGGCGCAGTTCGACCGTTTCGACGTCGTCCTGACCATCGCCATTGGGCTGCTCGGCCAGCACCTCGGCCTCGTTGAGCAAGGGCAATTGCGGCGACTCGGGATCGCTGGTCTGCTCGGACTTGCGGCCAAACAGGCGATCACGCAGCAAGGCAACCTGCTCTTGCAGTTGCGTGATCTTGCCCAGATTCGACTGACGCTCCAGCAGCACGTCAGACAGCAGCTGCTTGAGCGTTTCGGGGTCGTCAGGAAGGGTTTCGGGCACGGAAATCATGCCGTGGATTATACCGGCTCAGGTCACGAAACGCGGCGTCAAAACCTGATGCGGGCGGTTGCGCCACAGGTCAAAACCATCCAGCAGCCAGTTCAATTCCTGGACCGTCAGCACGATGGCTTCGTCTTGATCGTCAGGCGATGTTTTGAATCGCTCGGCATCAAGGCGCTTGAGCCACAGACAGAAGCCATTGCGCTCCCAGTACAAGATCTTCACCCGGTTACGCGACTTGTTGAGGAAGACGAACAGCACCGGATCGAACACCGCCACCTTGATATCCAACTCGACCAGAGCAGCCAAGCCGTCGATGGATTTTCGGAAATCCACCGGCTTGGGGTAGAGATAGACTTTTTCGACTTTGGCGTCGGGGCGCATCATGGCGGCTGGCTCCAGAAAGAAATCGGAGCACAGCATTGGCTGGCCTGCGGATCATTTGAAGATGGGGTTTATGGAGCGCTTTCGCTGTTCGCCCTGTCGAATCTGTGGATGGCGCGCCGACATTTACTGACAAATGCAGGAGAGGTGCGCCCGTAATGTGGGCAATAGCCGCCGAGAGGTGCTCGCGGCGGCTAAAAACTCAGAAATGAGCGGGTGATCTAATCGATTTTTGTCGATTTACCGCTTTCAAAATCAGCGGAGGTTGAAGTCAGCCAGAAATGCATGGCTACTTCAGAGGATCCTTAGGATGTCCGATAATCATTGATACTCAGGCATTGTTATACTCTCGCCAAGTAAACCTTGACGTTTCGGCAAATTTATTGTCTCGGTTGCAATCAGTATTTCATTTTTATACGCAAGAACTTCTAGTTCAACAGCTTTTGTATTGGTTGCCACAACGAGTTTGTCGTAATCTTTTAGAGCGCCAAGTCCTTGTAGTGTAATCCCTTTAAGATCAGACCAGAACCGTGGCGGGGTTGGTGTGGGTCTTGACGTTCCACAAATACCGCTTGCGACAATTTGAGCTTGTGTAACAGCATTATGAATTGTTTCTAAACGTACCATTGCCTCAAAAAAAGGGTTCCTTGCTAGTGCGCAGTCGCCGATTGCATATATATTAATATCCGAAGTGCGCATTTGTTCATTAACCACAACACCATTGCTCACTTCAAGGGCTGCCTCAGCTGCCAATCCTAGTTCAGGTATAGCGCCGATTCCAACTACAATCAAATCTGTTTGAATTTTTTCGCCACTTGCTAATACGCATTTATCCACATGGCCATTCATGCCCTTTATGGAGGTTAATTTCGCATTTAACATGAACTCAACTCCTTCAACCTCAAGGCGGGCTCTGACCAAATTGGCTGCTGCTGGTGTTACAACGCGCGCCATTACTCGCGGGGCGGCTTCTATCACTGTAACCTTCTTCCCTAAGCCCACCGCAGCTGAGGCGACTTCAAGCCCGATCACTCCGCCGCCCAACACAACAACAGACGTACTTTCCGCAAGTTTTCTACGTAAATTTTTGGCGTCTTCTATGTTGCGTAAATAGCAAACTCCAGACAATTCAGACCCCTCACAGGTTAACCTGCGCGCGTTAGCACCTGTTGCAAGTATCAATTTATCATATGTGTACTCCTCCCCGTTTTTAGCAGAAACCACCTTGCGCTCCACATTAATTGATACAACCACTGTATTCAACGAAATATTAATGTTGTTGTTTTTATAAAAGTCTTCGGATTTTAGTGGTGGTGTGGATGCCGCAGTTTCGCTTGTCAGAAAAGCCTTGGATAGAGGAGGCCGCTGATAAGGCGCAACAGCCTCATTACTCAAAAGCCTAATTTCCCCTGTATAGCCATATTGACGAAGCCAGAACGCTGCGTTTACTCCAGCTGTCCCGGCGCCAACAATAACAATTTTCATATAATCTCTCCGATATATCTTCCATTGTTTTCACTTAGTGCCAGTCGCCTCAGATGAAACTCTGGCGCTCGGCTTCAATTATTGCTTGCGTGCGACTCTTTACATTAAGAAAGGTGAATATTTTCCTCATATGCCATTTTACAGTATCTTCGGTAACATACAGAGCGGCCGCTATTTCTTTGTTCGAATAACCATCCTTTACATATCTCAAGACGCTGATCTGCTTCAGCGTCAAAGACGTACCATCGTTATTCAACGGGGCGTTTATAGTGTCCACTATTCTTGACAGGCTCAAATTTGCAATCGTTTGGTCTACGTTAGCTACTGCGAAGATTTCACGTGATGCCGGTATTGCTATTTTAATTAAACGCATTTCATCAAGTACTGTTTGAAAACATTGAAGCTGCTTTGCCATTTCCAACGCGTAAGCTATGTTATGCCGGGCTTTATTTAGTGTGCCAGCACCGGATTGTGCTCCCGCTAAATATAATAATCCGCGGACTTCCAATTGGCCTGCGCCAATTTTTCGGGCTTGATGAATAGCCAATAACGCTCTGTGCGCGGCAAACTTAAAGTTATGAGATTGGGAGGACTCGATTGATCGAAAAAGCATTAGGCGTGCGCGGAGGGGGGGGGAGTGCGGCCCGGAGAAAACTTCTAATTCTTCACATTCTTGTAACTTATCTACATTCGTTACGCCTTGAAAAATTGAGCGCTGACAGATCTCAATTTGGCTCATAAATTCTAATCTAGGTAGATTTTTTTCAATCGCATGTGCCTTCGCCCACTCCAAAATCTCAATGGAACCATTGAGGTCATTCCTTCCAAGCCGCCAGGCTGACACAGTGCGGCATACGGAAAAGAACAAGTCTGTCACTCCGTGATTGGCAATGAACTCTAGAATTTTGGTAAGCTTTTCTTCTGATGTGTCCAAATGACCCAGTTCATAATTTATTTCAAGCTCTAGAGCATCCAACATTTTGGAAGTGAACGCGGTCTCATTACTCTGTGTGTCGCTGTCCGTGCGTGCTTGAGTCAAAATTTTCTTCGCCCTGATAATTTTACCGCTTGCTAGCGCTTGTTGGATCTGGGCGACATTCAGCCAACCAAAAGCAAATTTCTGGTTGGCAAATTTGTTCACGGCTTGAGCTTGGGCCAGCACCTTCTCTAACTCTGCAAACCTATACTCACTGGCAAAGATAAACGCCAAACAGGTCAACGCAGCCCCCTTGCCAACTGCGTTTGAATCCCCAAATAAACTAATCCACTTGTTACAGAGGTCCTCACTCGAAAGCATTTCATCATTCGTTGCTTTACCTATTGCTAACACAAGCTGCGGCCATCCTTTTTCTTGCCATTTGTTTGTTTTATCGGGCTGGAACTGGACAAGTAGATTTTCAAGTAATTTGGTTGCTCGCGCGCCCTGCAGACTGAAAAAACACACCCACGCGTAACCAATAACTATTGTGGGATGTTTGTACAACTCCTTCACCGGCATTTCCGATAGCCACTGTCTTAATGTAAATATTTCGCCCTGGCGAAATGCTAAATCTAAAATTATCTCTTCGCTCAGGCCGACTGCCCAGCGACTGTTATTCGCCCGAAGGGCTATACGTATAGCATACTGGAACTCGCCCCTACGCCAGTGCCAGAAAGCTGCGCGTTTAAGCAGGTAGGATTTTTTAGCAGGATTTTCAGTCCATGTAATACGTTGAAGAAAATCGCGCAATACTGGATGCAATGTAAACTGCGCGGCCTCACCTTTTACCGGACGAAACAACATGTAATCGACACTAAAAAATCTAATAAAATTGGTCGCATTGGTGCATTTGAACACGTAATTGTAGCTGTCATATGTCACGAAATCGAGTAACGAAGAGTTCACAAGAAAAACACGCTGCTGCTCGGAAAGCGCCTCAAATATTTCGTCATTTAAGTAATTATTTACTTCAAATACTTCTGAAATAGACTTGGCTGAAAGTTCACTTTTTAACAAAAGCCCTATAATAGCGGGCCATCCTTCCACCTCTTGTACCAAGGTCTCTATCTGCACCTTAGTAAGTCCAAGAACGGCCTCCGCCTCCGCTAACGCCACCGCCTCGTCTACGGTAAGGGCTAAGTCTTTCTCGGAATATTCCTGCATTGCGCCTGCAAGTTTAAGTTGGGATAGCCCTTTTATCGTATTACCTGCAACTGCAAATCTAATATTTTTTGGTGTTTCTAATATGAATGTTACAATCGCGTGCAGCACCGGGAGGCCCAAGTCGTGGCTTATATTATCCAAACAAATCAGCACCTCTATCTCATTGATTGAGGTGTTATTCCAAAGACTGGATGCAAGTTTTCGCAAGAGTGCTGGCTTGCTCTCGTTCTCTCTGACATGACTGAAGTTTACTAGCCCGAAAGTTTCAAGCTGCTCAATAATCTCTGCACAGATGTCAACTTCACTGTAAGAATCTTCTCCTAAAGAAATCCATACTGCAGGATGTCCGGTTGTTCTGTGGCGTAGCCATTCGAACGCTAGAGCCACGGTTTTTCCATATCCAGGCGGGGCTCTGTAAAAGCATACTCTGGCCGCAGTTTCATTCGCGCAACTCAATCGGGGTCTATATATGCGAC
This sequence comes from Pseudomonas sp. G5(2012), assembly GCF_000408945.1. NCBI lineage: Bacteria > Pseudomonadati > Pseudomonadota > Gammaproteobacteria > Pseudomonadales > Pseudomonadaceae > Pseudomonas > Pseudomonas sp. G5(2012). Next base: position 8,798 of record NZ_APIO01000063.1, on the reverse strand, counting down.
TGTAGACCTTGGCACTTATTAGCGCCTCAACTTTACCCGACCTTGTTTTAGAAATCGGCAAACCATGATTTATTTTTCTTATTTTCACTTTACTATTTTGCTCCAGTGGAACAGCGCTCTTCTTATGATATTCCAATTGTTAAATGTATAAACTACACTAAAGTGTAGTAAATATTCTGGATAGTGGGAAATTTACGCACAGCGGTAAATAGCTCGACATGGCAGCTCTTATGACGCCCCAACCTATAGTTTCGATAAATCAGCTGACGCGACAAATAGCCTGACGCGGCAGGTATCGCACTGCCGTTGTCCGAGTGCAGTACCAGCGGCTGACCGGCCCGCCATTCGCGCAGACAGGCCTGGCGCAGTAGCTGGGCGGGCTGCTCGGCGCTTTCACTGGCATGCACCTCGCTGGCCACCAGCTTGCGGCTGTAGGCGTCCTTAATCATGTATCAGTAGAAGTAGCGGCCCTTGACCGTGGTCAGCAGCCAGGTGATGTCCCAGCACCAGAGTTGGTTCGGGCCATCGGCGACATGGGTCGTCAGCGCTCGCTTCACCGGTGGGCGGCTACGGCCGCGCGGATGCCGCTGCTCGGCTTCCCTCAGCACCCGGTAGAAGGTCGACTCCGAAGCCAGCCAGGTGCCCTGATCGGCCAGCCGCGCCACGATCTGATGCGGCGGCAGGCTGGCAAACTCGGGCTGGTTGGCGACTTCCAGCACACGGCGGGGCTCTTGCGGACTCAGCTCGTTGGCCGGTGCCGCACGCGGCGTCAAGGGACGCCGATCCTCCGGGCAGTGCTGCCAGCGCTAAAGGCTGCGCAACGACGGACCCAGTTCGGCACAGGCCTGCGCCCGCAGGGCTCCCGCCGCCACGGCTTCTTCGATCAACTGCAGGGTTTCGCGGCGATCCGGAGCGCTGATCGTCCTTCCCCCAGAGCGCCTCGGCTTTTTTTCGCAACACTAACAGGGCTGCGGTTTCTGCCAGCGCCGCGCCCTTGCGCCGCAGCTCACGCTCCAGCTGCTTGATGCGCTGCTTCGCGGCCTTCTCCTCTTCGCGCTAGCGCCGGTTTTTGCTCGGCTGAACCGGGCTGTTAGCCTGCTCGCAGGCTTCACGCCAAGCCTTGACCTGCTCGACATACAGGCCTTTGCGCCGGCAATACTCTGCCAGCTCCGTCTCCTTGAGACTGGCGCTTTCCAGCACCACCCGAAACTTGTCCTGGCTCGACCACTGATCGGCCTGATTACCCTCTCCCGGCACCACTGATTCCGCTGCTCTGGCCTGTTTGCGCCAAGCATACAGGGTGGCATCGGTAATGCCTGTCACCTCCACCAACTCCGGCACCGTCCGGTTCAGCGGCGGCATCATCTGCCGCCCCCCCCGCCACACTCCCGACGCTCTATCGAATAACGCGCCACACAGTTCTCACTTCCGCCCACCGACCAAGACTCATCGAATCAACTCACACGACAACTATCCTGACGCGGCGAGCTTCACCACAGACGAGATCAGAATCGGCGACACATCACACCCCTCGATTCGCCAGGTGCTTCTGCGCCTTCCTCCAGCGCCGGAATGCCGTCGATGCGGATAGTCAAATGCGCACACGCAGCTTTCACCTCCCCCTGCTCCAGCAGATCGAGCCGATCTGCCCAGTCCTGCATCATTTTCCGGCGAGGTTCCACGTAAAGGGCATGGTTGTAGGTGGCGCTGACTTTATTGGGATCAGCGTGCGAGAGTTGCGCATCCACCCAAATCTTGGGGTAGCCGACCTCGTTGAGCGCCGTGGAGAGCGTGCCACGGATGCCATGGCCGGTGAGCAGGTCCTGGTAGCCCATGCGCTTGAGCGCTCCATTCAGCGTGTTCTCGCTGATGCGCTTCTTGAGATCACCCCTGTGAGCCAACAGGTAACGCTGGGCAGGTTTGACCTGCTCCAGCAGGTAGCGAACGATCTCGATGGCCTGGACCGATAACGGCACGACGTAGGGCGGAATATCCTGCGGCCGCTGTCCACGCTTGCGCATACCGTCCTGCAGTTGCTTGACCACCTCGGGGGGAATGATCCACAGACCGCGCTCAAGATCAAACTGATCAGGGGTTGCCAAGCGCAGTTCGCCAGTCCGAACACCCGTCAGCAACAACAGACGAATACCAAGTCGTGTGGTGATCGTGCCTCTATAGCAACGCAGCTTATGCAGCAGGTCGGGCAGCTCAGATAACCGCAGGAAGGGATTATTGACCACAGGTGGTTTGGGGACAGCTACCACATCCAGATCCGATGCTGGGTTGCTCTCCAGTCCTTCGACTTTCACTATAGCAAAGCGGAACAACTGCCTGAACCAGGCGCGCACCTTCTCCGCAGTCGTGAATGCCCTACGCTGCTCGATCCGAGCAAGCACTGTCAGTAGATCGGGACGACGGACCTCATAGATGGACATGGCGCCCAAGGCAGGCAGCACGTCTTTATCGAAGATGCGCTGGATCTGCGAGAGCGTACTCTGCCGCCCCTCCTTGAGTTCCAGCTTGCGGTGTGCAAGCCACTGCAGATATACCGCCTTGAAGCTGTGCTCCGCCGCCAAACACGCAGCACGAAACTTCTTCTTGCGGTCATTCTTGGGATTGATGCCTTTCGCCAACAGAGCGCGGGCCTCATCGCGCAACGCACGCGCCTCCCGGAGACTGACCTCCGGATAGGTGCCCAGAGACATCCGCTTCTGTTTAGCAGCCCAGTAGTATCTGAAGTGCCAGGATTTACCTCCCGTAGCGGATACCGCCAGCGAGAGGCCATCGAAGTCAGGGAGGGTATAGTCTTTGCCAGTCGCCCGGGCTTGCCGGACAGAGACGTCTGTGAGTGCCATGGTATAGCTCCTGAACCTGGGTCAGGGCTAGATGCTTGTCTCGCAGGCCACACTCCTCCAGCAACAATCCGGAAACCACGCACCCCGTAAAGATGGACTTAAAAATGGACTTAAAAGCCCTGGCTGGGGGTGGTTTCCAGTGGATTTCGCTGGAACGAAAAAAGGGCCTTAGGCCCTTCTTTCAATGACTTACAGACTTCGGTGGACGTCTGTAGATCATAATTTGGAGCGGGAAACGAGACTCGAACTCGCGACCCCGACCTTGGCAAGGTCGTGCTCTACCAACTGAGCTATTCCCGCGTCTTGGTGTGGCGCATTCTATAGAATCCAGAAGCCCCGTCAACCCCTTGATTCAAAAAAGTTTTATTTCTTTTCCACGTCAGTCTTCAGATGCGGCCAGGCAGCCCGCAAGTACTGAACCATGGACCACAATGTCAGGCCGGCGGAGACCATCAGCAAGGCGTAACCCATCAAGACCCAGAAGCTGAAATCCGACGGATTGCCCAGCAGGATTACCAGCGCCAGCATTTGCGCGGCGGTTTTCCATTTGCCCAGGTTCGATACGGCCACGTGCGCACGGGCGCCGAGCTCGGCCATCCATTCGCGCAAGGCCGAGACCACGATCTCGCGACCGATGATCACAGCGGCCGGAAGCGTGAGCCACAGGTTGCCGTGTTCCTGGACCAGCAACACCAGGGCGACGGCGACCATGAGCTTGTCGGCCACCGGGTCGAGGAAAGCCCCGAACGGCGTGCTTTGTTCCAGGCGCCGGGCCAGGTATCCGTCCAGCCAGTCAGTGGCGGCGGCGAAGGCGAAGACCGAGGCTGACGCCAGGTAACTCCATTGGTAAGGCAGGTAGAACAGCAAAATGAAGATCGGTATGAGCAGGACGCGTAGAACGGTAATCAGATTAGGGATATTCATCGGCACAACTGGCTACGAGGTGAGGGGGCATTCTACTCGCTGTGCAGATTTGCATAAATCAACTCTGCGAGCTTTTTACTGATCCCGGGGGCTTTGGCGATTTCTTCGATGCTGGCACGAGACAGCTCCTGCAATCCACCAAAATGTTTGAGCAAATCGCGCCGGCGTGTCGGCCCGACCCCTGCAACGCCTTCAAGCGTCGAGGTGCGCCGGGTTTTGCCGCGTCGCGCACGGTGCCCGGTAATCGCAAAACGGTGGGCTTCGTCGCGAATCTGCTGGATCAGGTGCAGCGCGGGGGAATCACCGCGCAAGGTGAATTCGTGGGCGGCGTCGTTGAGGTACAGGGTTTCGAAACCGGCCTTGCGCGTCGCACCCTTGGCGACGCCGAGCAGGATCAGGTCGGGGACCGCCAGCTCGTCGAGCACGTCACGGGCCATCGATAGCTGGCCCTTGCCGCCATCGACCAGCAGGATGTCCGGCAACTTGCCCTCCCCGTCCTTGAGCTTGCTGAAGCGCCGGGTCAGCGCCTGGTGCATGGCGGCATAGTCATCGCCCGCCGTGACACCTTCAATGTTATAGCGCCGGTAATCGGACTTGATCGGGCCTTCGGGGCCGAACACTACGCATGAGGCTACGGTCGCCTCCCCGCTGGAGTGACTGATGTCATAGCACTCGAGGCGCTGGGGTGGCTCGTCCAGCTTGAGCACTTCGGCCAGGGCCTCGAACCGCGCGGCAACGTGTTGTCGGTTGGCCAGGCGCGCGCCCAGGGCCTGCTCGGCATTGGTCACCGCCAATTGCTGCCAGCGCGCACGCGTACCGCGCACTCGGTGGCTGATGGTCAGTTCGCGACCGCGCAGCTCGTCAATGGCTGCAATCAGTGTCGGAAAATCTTCGTGGACCACATTGACGATCAGCTCGCTCGGCAAGTCGCGTTCAGGACTGCTGACGTAGTACTGGCCAAGAAACGCCGCCATGACTTCAGACACGTCTTCTTCAATGCCCACCTGCGGGAAGAAGTTCTTGCTGCCCAGTACTCGCCCGCCGCGCACGCTGATCAGGTGAACACAGGCGCCGCCCGGGTTGACGAACGCGGCGATGACATCGACGTCGCCCGTACCGCCTTCCATGCTTTGTTGATCCTGGACCCGGCGCAGCAGCGAAATCTGGTCGCGCAGTTCGGCGGCACGTTCGAACTCGAGGTTGATCGCCGCCTCTTCCATGGCCGCGGACAACTCGTCGCTCAACGCATTGCTGCGACCTTCGAGGAACATCACCGAATGTCGCACGTCTTCGGCATATACCTGTGGGTCGACCAGGCCGACACAAGGCGCCTTGCAGCGCTTGATCTGGTATTGCAGGCAAGGCCGCGTGCGGTTCTTGTAATAGCTGTCTTCGCACTGGCGAACGAAAAAGGTCTTTTGCAAAAGGCTCAGGCTTTCGCGAATCGCACCGGCGCTCGGATAGGGGCCAAAATATTTGCCCTTGGCCTTCTTCGCCCCGCGGTGGATGCTCAAGCGCGGAAACTGGCCATCGGAGAGAAAGACATAAGGGTAGGATTTGTCGTCGCGCAGCAGGATGTTGTACGGCGGACGCCACTCCTTGATCAGCGTCTGCTCGAGCAGCAAGGCCTCGGTTTCATTGGCCGTGATAGTCGTTTCGACCTGGGCGATACGCGCAACCAGCGCAGCAGTCTTGGGCGCCAGGCCGGTTTTGCGAAAGTAGCTCGACAAGCGATTCTTGAGGTTCTTGGCCTTGCCGACATAGAGCAGGCGCGCATCGCTGTCGAACATGCGATAGACACCGGGGCGCCCGCTGACCGTTGACAGGAACGCGCTTGGATCGAAGGTTTCAGTCATTTTCAGAGGCTGGCATCAACCATGCCGTGTCGCACCGCCAACAGCGTCAACTCGACATCGCTGCTGATCGAAAGCTTTTCGAAAATGCGGTATCGGTAGGTGTTCACGGTTTTCGGGGACAGGCACAACTTGTCGGAAATGATCTGGACTTTCTGGCAGCCGACGATCATCAAGGCGATCTGGATTTCCCGCTCCGACAGGGCATCAAAGGGCGAGTCGTTGGTCGGCTGGAAAGACTTGATCGCCAGTTGCTGGGCAATTTGCGGGCTGATGTAGCGCTGCCCGGCAAACACCAGGCGGATGGCCTGGACCATTTCCGGCAGCCCGGCGCCCTTGGTCAGGTAGCCCGCCGCCCCGGCTTGCAACAGCCGCGTGGGAAACGGGTCTTCCTCGCACACGGTCACCGCAACGACCTTGATGTCGGGATGGCTGCGCAACAATTTGCGAGTGGCTTCAAGACCGCCGATGCCCGGCATCTTGACGTCCATCAAGACCACATCGGGTTTCAACTCACGCGCCTTGAGCAGGGACTCTTCCCCGGACTCTGCCTGGCCGACTACTTGCAGGCCATCGATGTCAGCCAGCATTCGCGTAATGCCTGTGCGAACGAGATCATGGTCATCGACTACTAGCACCCTAATCAAGCAGACACCTCGCGATATGATCTTATTTGGAATGCCCGCCACCTTAGCAAAAAGCAACTGGCAGACCTAGCGCCAAGCGCTATATAAAAAGTTTCCATTCGTCTTGCAGGGCTTGTCGGCAGCGTGTTTCAGCATGTCGCAAAGCAGACTTCACGCTCCATGCGCAGGAAACACTCGTCTTTGCCCACCACCTTAAAGCCCTTGCGTTCGTATAAGGCCCGCGCCGGATTATTTTCAAAAACGGTCAGGCGCAAGCACTGGCGCCCCTCCCTGCACGCCAGTGCCACTACTTGATCGATTACCCAGGAACCGACCCCCTGCCCTCGAAACGCCTGGCCAACATGCAGTTCGCGGATGTAAAGCGCCCTGGCATCCCGACTGAGACTGACGAACCCCAATTGACGTTCGCCGTGCACCATTACCCGATTGTCACGCCCGGCCCAGGCGACATCGAACGCTTCGTCCAGCCACACTAGATCGTGCTGGATGTAATAGCGCAGCATGTTGACGCACGTCAGGTCCCGGGCGAAATCGAGGTCGCAGTCCATTGCCCGGCGCCAGTCGAGATCCGGCAAGCCGCGGCGAACATCAGGTAATGGCGTCATGCTCGATCCTGGGAGGGTGGGTTGTTTTCAAAAACAGGGAGTGTGTGCCACAAGCGCACGGGCACTCAAGCGATAGAAATCGCCTTTGATGATCGATAGCATTTTCTGATTGAAACCTCGCACCGCCCTCTAGTAAGCTCGGTGCACTCATCGGAGATCGACCATGTTCAATGCCCACCCACCGCTTCGTACCGCCAGCGCCCCGCGCTCGGTTGCGTCTGCCCGGGTGAACGACGCGTGCGCTCCGGCAAGCTTTTATTTTGGGTATTGGTTTAGCCACTGGCGCGCCTGATACCCACACGGCGCCCACTTCAAACGGGTCGCCACCAGAGAATGTTCAACCCCCGGTCGGCCTCCCGACCGGGGGTTTTGTTTTTTGGGCCCGCCACTTATTTAGCGACAAACCGCCATCAAGAGGATTCACGAAATGAACTACGCCACTTATTACCGTCACGACAGTTTTAGCGCCTGGCGATTTACCACCCTCCGCTCGGGACAGCCTGCCGCCTCCGATCGGTCACCCACAGGTGGCAAGCACACACACGCAGCCAATCCGGCCAATTGTCGAACACCCCAGTAGGGCCGAGCGCGCGGGAACAACCCGCCGCCGCCCAGGAAGCCTGAACATGAACTCGTCCGTCTCTGCTCTGCCACTGTCGACCCTCAACCCTGCCAACGAAGCGCTGACCCTGCGCCTGCCAAGCTCGTTGCAACTCAAACAGCAATTGCCACTGAGCAACACCCTCGCCCTCCAAGTCGCCGCTCACCGCCAGGCGGTTCGCGCGATCCTCGACGGGAAAGACTCGCGCCTGTTGGTCATCGTGGGCCCCTGCTCGATCCACGACCCGAAATCAGCGCTCGAATATGCCGAGAACCTGGCCCGCCTGGCCGCCGACGTCAGCGACCAAATGCTCCTGGTGATGCGCGCCTACGTCGAAAAACCTCGCACCACGGTCGGCTGGAAAGGCCTGGCCTACGACCCGCACCTCGATGGCAGCGATGACATGGCCGGCGGTCTGACCCTGTCCCGCGAACTGATGCGTGAAATGCTCATGCTCGGCTTGCCGGTGGCCACTGAACTGTTGCAACCGATGGCCGCCGGCTACTTCGATGACCTGCTGAGCTGGGTGGCCATTGGCGCTCGCACCACCGAATCGCAGATCCATCGGGAGATGGCCAGCGGCCTGGGCATGCCGGTAGGCTTCAAGAACGGCACCGACGGCGGTGTCGGCGTGGCCTGTGACGCCATGCGCTCGGCCGCCCATCCACATCGCCATTTCGGTGTCGACAGCCAGGGCCATCCCGCGATCATCCAGACTCCGGGCAATGCAGACACCCACCTGGTGCTGCGCGGCGGTCATCACGGCCCGAACTACGATCGCGCCAGCATCGCCCGCGTGCACGCCGACTTGACCCGCCTGAAGATCCCGGCCCGGGTCATGGTCGACTGCAGCCACGCCAACAGCAGTAAAGACCCACTGCGCCAACCTGCCGTGTTCAACGATGTACTGGAACAACGCCTGCAGGGTGATCGCTCGCTGATCGGCATGATGATCGAAAGTCATTTGTTCGAGGGCTGCCAACCGCTGGGGCCGTCGCTGAAGTACGGTGTTTCGGTCACCGACGGCTGCCTGGGCTGGAGCGCGACAGAACAGCTGTTGCGCCAGGCGGCGCAGCGGCTGCGGGCACAGGGATAACGCCTGTAGGAGCGAGCATGCTCGCGATGGACTTCCGGGCGACGCGCTCATCCAGACAGGGCGCGTTATCGTTGACGTCCATCGCCAGCAGGCTCGCTCCTACAGGGGATCCAGGTGCACCCGTAAAAGTCAGGTCGGCTTTAAGGCCGCCTCGCTTTGCTGTTGATCGCGAGCGCCCCGTTAACCACGATGGCCGAACGCAGGCATTGCGCAGTGG